>JBEISW010000016.1:0-17254 GCA_040375215.1 Crocinitomicaceae bacterium
ATGACAAGCATTGATACCAAGTTCTAGTTGTTGAGCAACTAGCGCAGCGTTTTTATAAGGCAATATTGCATTGTCGCGATTTGAGTTGTATTTTAAAGCAAAAGATTCAGTGTACAATTCCACTCGATCTGTACCCGTTTTTTTTGCCCCCTCTATTTGAGATTCTAAAGGGTCAACAAATATGCTTGTCCTGATTCCGTTTTTTTTTAACTCACTAATGATATCTCTTAAAAAGTTAGCGTGTTTGATGGTATCCCAACCCGCATTAGAAGTCAGAGCTTCGGGAGCATCAGGCACCAAAGTAACCTGATGCGGCTTGGCTTGAAGGACCAAGTCAACAAAAGATGTAGTGGGATTACCTTCAACATTCAGTTCTGTTTTGACTAAGTTTTTCAAATCAAAAACATCCTGGTACCGGATGTGTCTTTCATCAGGTCTGGGGTGCACCGTAATACCATGGGCTCCAAAAGACTCTATTTTCTCAGCTGCTTTTAGGATATCAGGGGTGTTGCCTCCTCTGGCATTTCGAATGGTGGCTATTTTATTGATATTGACACTTAACTTGATCATGATGGCGCAAAAATGCGGCTAAATACATTTAACTTCAATTGTTTTTTAAAATTTTGAAAGTGGAGTGATTCTTTTCCTTTCTTTGCCTTAGTAAATGAAAACGGCGTCTCAAATTATCGATACACAACTTCCAATTTTGGGAGAAGACTTTGATGTTGCCTTGGCGCTCAGGTGGATGGATGAATGCAGTGTGACTGAATTACCTGTTGTGGTCAATGGTGAGTTCAAAGGATTGGTAAGTGAGAATCAATTGTTGGACATTGATAATGATGACACGTTTATTATGCCTGCATTGTCGTTTTGGAGCGTTGGGATGGACGATCACTTTTTTACTCTGGTTCATCAGTTCGCCCGTTACCAAACATCCATTGCGCCGGTCATGGGCAAGGACAACACCTACTTGGGATGTGTTACTAGAGAAGATTTGGTGGACTTGTTGAATGACATGACCTCAGCCCACATTGACGGAGGAGTGGTGTTATTGGAAATGCAGCCAAGAGACTATACACTTCAGCAAATCTCACGAATTGTTGAAGAGAATGATGCCAAGATTTTGACGTTGTTTGCCTATCCCAATGAGCGCGGAATGACTGAGGTTGTGTTGAAGTTGGATGTAAAAAATGTCAACGCCATTATCCGTAGTTTGGAACGATTTGAGTATAGAGTACGTGCTACTTTCCAACACCCTGAAGCCAATATCGATTTATTGGATCGCTATGATACATTGATGCGATTTTTAGACGAGGATTAAATCATGAAGATTTTTATATATACCCGGAAAGTGGAAATGGACCACTTTGAGTACATCAATCAATGGGTGGAGTTTTTAATCAGAAGGGGTTGTCAGTTATTTGTTCAAGAAAACTTTTTAACCATTAATCTTAGTTTCTCTCCTTGGAGAGAGTATTTCCAAGTTGTATCAGAAAACAACCAGATTGAAGATGTTGATTTGGCTGTGGGCATCGGAGGTGATGGTACATTATTGGAATTATCCAGATTCATTGGCAATTACCGCATACCAATCATTGGAGTTAATACGGGTCGTTTAGGCTTTCTTTCTGTTGTGCAATTGCATCAGGCCAAAGAAAGTTTTGAATGGATATTAAACCAAGAGTTTGATATTGAACATAGGAGTTTTATTTCAGTGGCGCAATCTGATCAGGAGGATTCCATTTTTCCCAATGCATTGAATGAAGTGGTAATTGTAGGTTATCCGCACAATACAATGATTGCAGTTCATGCTTATGTCAACGACAGATTTCTAGCAACTTATTGGGCGGATGGTTTGATGTTGGCCACGCCTACAGGTTCCACTGCTTATTCATTGAGTTGTGGAGGCCCCATCGTTTCGCCAGACACCAATAGTTTTATCATTACTCCCATTGCACCGCACAATTTAAATGTTCGTCCTTTGATTATCCCAATGTCTCAAAAGGTTACTTTTATTCCGGAGAGCAGGGAAGGAAAATTCATGATGAATATTGACGGGCAAGGTCATTTGATACACAGCGGGGCAAGAATTGTATTGGAACGCGCCCAAAATGAGCTCAGACTGGTCAAACTGAAAGGTACTGATTTTTTTGACACCATTAGAAACAAGATGGGCTGGGGTTTTGATCAGCGCAATTGATTTTCATATTTTGCGTTACATTAGTAGCATGAACTTCTGGCGCGTCATATTTATTTGTATTTCACTATTGTTTCATGGTTTAAATGCTATGGCGCAAACCAGTAGAAAGAACAAAAGCCATGAGCTGGGTTTCAATTTTGGTGGTGGGTATTACATAGGAGAAATCAATCCACATTATGAGAATGTTCTGAGAAACGCTAAGTTTAGTTTCGGAATGAGTTATAAGCGTTTCTTTAGCAAGCGATGGGGAGTTAGGGCTACTGCTACCTATGGAAATGTTGAGGCGTGGGATAGGGATAGTAGCGATCCCATGCAGCAATACCGCAATTTGAATTTTAGAAATCGTTTTTTTGAATTTGGATTCATGGGTGAAATCAATTTTTTTGATTATCAAATGAATTCAAAAAATTGGATTACACCATACATGTTTGGAGGAATGGCTTATTATATGATGAATCCCGAAGGATTTTATCAAGGTGGCTGGATTCCACTTCAAACGATGTACACAGAAGCGCAAGTGCCGGCAACCCAGTATAAGCTGAACGGAATTGCAATGCCCTTTGGTCTGGGACTAAAATTTAATGTATTGGGAGCTTTGGGATTTTCATTTGAATGGAGCATGCGAAAAACTTGGACTGATTATTTTGATGATGTATCGAGTGTTTATCCAGACAAACAATTCCAGCTGGCGCAATATGGTCCACTGAGTGCAGGTTTATCAGACCCCTCTAGTCAAGGACAAATTGCATTGGGTAATGGAGTCTTTACCAATGACAATATTCAGCGTGGAGACCCTTCTAGCAATGATCATTATGGGTTCTTTCTTGTATCATTGATGATTAGATTGGATAAACCCGCTACCAATTGCTTCAAATAGGTGGTTTCTTTTTACTTTTGCCCGTCAGAATTCACGTGAGCCAGACTTTATTTGACCATATCAATCAGGAACAAGTTCCTCAGCATGTTGCCATCATTATGGACGGGAATGGCCGTTGGGCGAAACAGCAAGGTAAGGATCGTGTTTTTGGCCATTTCCAAGGCGTTGAGTCAGTAAGGAATGCAGTTAAAGCCGCTATTAAAACGCATGTCAAGTATTTAACGCTTTACGCTTTCTCAACTGAAAATTGGAATAGACCAAAAGAAGAGGTTGATGCGTTGATGGAATTATTGGTGAATACCATTTTAAAAGAGGTGCCATCGCTTAACGAACAGGGCATCAGGTTGCGCTTTATCGGGGATCGAGAAAGTCTGCCAGCTTCTTGCGTTTCAGCAATGATTGAAGCGGAGGATTTAACGGCTCATAACAATACGCTTCAGTTGATTCTGGCACTGAGTTATAGCGCCAGATGGGAGATTACGCAAGCAGTAAAACGGATGATTGATAATAATGTCAAAAGTCATGAGGTTACAGATGCCTTGTTTTCAAGTTATTTGGATACAAAAGATATTCCTGATCCTGAACTTCTCATAAGAACAAGCGGGGAATTGCGGATTAGCAATTTTTTGCTTTGGCAGATAGCGTATGCGGAGCTATTTTTCACCCAGGCTTATTGGCCAGATTTTAATGAAGAATTATTTTTTGAAGCAATACTTTCTTATCAGAGCAGAGAACGTCGTTTTGGCAAAACCTCTGATCAAATGAAACCGACAGCATGAAACATTTTTTGATTTCTACCTTTCTGTTGGTAGCATTTATTTTTTCAGATTACACAGCCTACAAAGGCCATTCGCAGAAGGTTATCGGCGGAGATATTTCATATGCAGAACCATTGAAGTATAAACTCTCAGGTTTGACGGTATTGGGTACAGAATTTACCGATGCCCAGGCCATCAAAGTTTTTTCAGGATTAGAAGAAGGTAAGGAAATCATGGTACCCGGTGACGCCATTACAGATGCGGTAAGAAAACTTTGGAAGCAGAAACTTTTTAAGGATATTCAGGTCAAAGTAGCAGAAATAAGAGGGTCTGAAATATTCTTGGTTATTGAGGTGAAGGAGATGGAGCGATTGGGAACTTTCAGGTTTGAAGGGATAAAAAAATCAGAAGCAGACAACATCAGAGAAAAATTAGATTTGAGATCCGGCCGAGTATGTGACGAGAACTTGAAGATGACGGCTAAAAATGAAATCCTTGACTATTACGTTGATAAAGGTTTTTTTAGCGCTACAGTAAATATAACAGAAACTCCAGATCCAATTGTAAAGAATGGAGTTCAACTGACCTTTAACATAAAAAGAGGTGAGCGAGTAAAACTGGAAGATGTTGTTTTTGAAGGCAACAATTTGATGGATGATAAGAAGCTTTCAAGAAGCATGAAGAATACCAAGCAGCAAGCTTGGTGGCGTTTCTGGAAGGCGTCAAAGTTTATTCAAAAAGATTTCGAGGAAGACAAAGCTGCTATTGTTGCAAAATACAACAAAGAAGGTTTCAGAAATGCCAAAATTTTAAAGGATAGTTTGTACAAAGTTTCTGATGACAGAATGGTGTTGCTCTTGAAATTAGAAGAGGATAAGAAGTTTTATTTTGGAGAAATCACCTTTGTAGGAAATACCAAGTACCAACGTTCAACATTGGACAGTGTATTGAGCATCAAGAAAGGTGATTTGTACAATTTAGAATTGTTGAACTCTCGCTTAAGTTTTAATCCCAATGGACGTGATATTAGCTCCTTGTACACGGATGACGGGTATTTAAATTTTTATGCCTATCCGTTGGAAACGTTGGTGTTGCCAGATACCATTGACGTTGAGGTGCGCATGGGAGAGGGCAAGCAGTTCAGAATAGGTGATGTCAATGTCAGTGGAAATACCAAGACCAACGACCATGTCATTTACCGAGAAATCAGAACCAGACCTGGTGATCTATTTAATCGTTCTGATTTAATGCGTTCTCAAAGAGAGTTGAATGCAATGGGATTCTTTAATCCAGAGGCATTTGATATTAGAACCAATCCTAACCCGGACAAGGGTACTGTAGACTTAGAATATGTTGTTGAAGAAAAGCCCAGTGATCAAATTCAATTGAGCGGAGGCTGGGGAGGCGGACGTGTTGTTGGTTCCTTGGGACTTACTTTCAACAATTTCTCATTGAGAAACATAGGAAAAAAGGACGCTTGGACTCCTCTTCCTTCAGGTGATGGGCAGAGACTCTCCATCAACGCAGTGTCAAACGGAATTTTCTTTCAATCTTACAACTTCTCCTTTACTGAACCTTGGTTAGGTGGTAAGAAACCCAATTCACTTACTTTCTCTGCCTATCATTCAGTGCAGAGCAATGGACAGAAAAAATTCATCAATGATGAATTGAACCCCAATCGTCAATCATTGATTATTACCGGAGCTTCTTTTTCGTTTGGTCAGCGTTGGCAGCGACCAGATGACTGGTTTATTTTCCAAAGTGGAATAACGTATCAGCATTTTGATTTGAACCGTTATGGATCATTCTTTAGCTTCTCACAAGGTTATTCCAATATCTTATCGTCGAATTTCACGATAGAGCGCAATTCAGTTTCTGATCCAATTTATCCCACTTGGGGTTCTAAGATTACATTGTCCACCAAAGCCACTCTGCCTTATACGCTTATCGGTGAGAAATTTCAAGGAAAAGAATATGATTACGCCAACATGACGGATCAAGAAAAAGTGGATTGGGTGGAATTCTACAAGGTTAAATTCACTGCCAAGTGGTACACAGCCCTGAATAAACACAAGACAAACAAATTTGTATTAAATACCAATGTTGGTTTTGGCTTTTTAGGAGCGTACAATAAGAGTCTTGGGCAGTCGCCATTTGAAAGATTCTATTTGGGTGGTGGTGTATTCTTGAGCGGTTTCTTGTTGGATGGGCGTGAAATTGTCAATCTTCGTGGATATGATGATTTGTCTTTAACTACACCTTCAGACCGTGTGGGTGCACCCGCCATCACCAAATACAGTTTGGAATTGCGATATCCATTAACTACCAATCCTAGCGCAACCATTTATGCACTAACCTTCTTGGAAGGAGGTCGTACTTGGGCAGATTTTTCAAACTACGATCCGTTTAATTTGTACAAATCTGCAGGAGCAGGATTGAGAATATTTCTACCTATGTTTGGCTTGTTGGGCTTTGACTATGGCTGGAGATTGGATGAAATCAATAAGTATCCCAACATGGCCAAAGGGCAATTCCATTTTTCTATTGGCATGAATCTTGGCGAACTCTAAACAATATCGTAAATTGCAGAACGTTTAAACGCCAATGAAAAATACAATTCTTTCCCTCGTTATTTGTCTTGTCACGTTAGGTGTGTCTGCGCAAAAGTTTGGATATGTTGATTCCAAGTACATATTAAGTCACGTTCAAGCATACGCCGATGCGCAAGCAGAGATAGATCAAATGAGTGCTGATTGGCAGAAGGAAATTGAACAGAAGTATGAATCCATTGAGAAAATGGAGAAGGCTTATCAAGCTGAAAAAATACTTTTGACCAGTGAGATGAAGAAGAAGCGGGAGGATGAATTGGAAGAGAAGCGTAAGGAAGCCCGTGAGTTACAGAAGAAACGTTTTGGTGTTGAGGGTGATTTGTTCAAAAAGCGTGAAGAGTTGATTAAACCCATTCAAGATGAAATTTATACAGCCATTCAAGAAGTTGCTAGTCAGGGTGGTCTGATGGTGATTTTTGACAAGGCAACCAATAGTAATATTTTATACTCCAATCCCAAGCATGACGTGAGTGATAAAGTCTTGAAGAAAATGGGTTTAAAACCGGGAGAAACCAATGATGGCGGTGAGGGAGAAGAAGAGGAAGGAGGAGAGGAAAAATCAGGAACAGGAAAAGAAAAAACAGGTACAGGAACCAAACCTACTGGGAACAAACCCGGCACAACCAATACAAAAAGAAATCCATAATCGTTTTTAAATTAGAATACATGAAAAAGTTAAGTTTGTTCGTAGTCGTTTTATTCAGTGCAGTAGTCATGAATGCCCAAAAAGTGGGACATACTGATGGTCAAGTGCTATTGTTCTCCATGCCAGAAATTACAAAAGTCAATGCTGACTTGGAAAAGATATCAGGTGATTTCACCAACACCATGAATGAAATGCAAAAGGATTATCAAACCAAGTTGCAAGAATTTGAAGCCAATAAAACGACTTGGCCTGAGTCTATTCTTCAATCCAAATACAAAGCCATTATGGATTTGGAAAAGAACATGACCGACTTTGAACAAACCGCCAATACGGAATTGGAAAAAAGTAGAAATGATTTTTTGCAACCATTGATTGAGAAAATTGGCAAAGCCATTGAGGATGTTGCAAAGGAAGAGGGATATTCTTATGTAATTGATGCAAGCACTGGAGTACTTTTATACCGTGGTGGAGATGATTTGACTGATAAAATCAAAGTAAAATTGGGTATTCCATTGACTGCTCCAACAGAGGTTAAGCCTACTCCCGCTCCTAAGAACTAATGCCCCATTCCGGACCAATAGGAATCTTTGATTCGGGCATTGGAGGAATGACCGTGGCACAAGCCATTCGTAAGGCTTTGCCCAATGAGCGTTTTGTTTATTTCGGGGACACAGCACATTTGCCATACGGCGATAAATCGCCTGAGAGTATTAGGCATTACGCTGCACGCATTACGCAGTACTTAATGGATCAAAAATGCAAGGCCATAGTTATTGCTTGCAATACGGCTAGCGCCCACGCTTATAAAACGGTTTGTGATGTGGCAGGGCCCGATGTTCCCGTTGTTAATGTGATTGATCCTGTTGCGCAATATGTAGCGGCCAAATTCAAGAAACAGAATATAGGTGTCATAGGTACCAAGGGTACTATTGCATCTAGGGTGTACGTGAATCGAATTGAAAAACTGAATAAATCATTAAAAGTAATTTCCAACGCCACACCGCTTTTGGCATCGATGATTGAGGAGGGTTTTTACAACAACAAGATTTCGCAAACCATCATCAATAGCTATTTGTCCAAGCCCAATTTCAAGGACATTGATGCGCTTATTTTGGCGTGTACCCATTATCCATTGATTCGTAAAGAGGTTGATTTGTATTACAAGAAAAAAATTGAAATCATTGACAATGGCGAGGTAGCCGCGACTGCGCTCAAAGAGGCTTTGATCAATAAAGACTTATTGAACAACCGAAAAGCCAAAGCCAAGGATGTTTTTGTAGTCTCTGATTATACAGCAGCATTTGAACTCTCTACCAAAATATTTTTTGGAGAAAAAGTGGTTTTGAAAACGGCTAGAATCTGGAAGTAATTATTTCCCTACGGCGTAATCAGCAAGGTACTGAAAAGGTTTTGTAAGCTCTCCCAAATAGGTTTCCATTCCACCTTTAATCATTGCGTTGTCCTCTTCTAATAATGCTGGAATAACGGAGTTAATCATTTCATCTCCAAAATCTTCAGATGCATCTCTTGGAAGTTCGCAGGGCAGGTTGTCGACGGACATTACCATTATGGAATTTTCCTTTTTCCAATCACACTCTTGTTGATCTATAGGACAATATCCAAAAAACGGTTCTGCAATCGTGCTGGCTTTGATAGTCGATGCAATTGGTCCATTGACATCACAACTGATGTCTGCAATCACCTTACAGCGGTTGTCGGGGCTAGCCAAATCAGCGGCAGTAATCAATAGCGGATTTCCCGATTTCCAGAGGTGACAAGCAAAGTATACATCGGCATTCTTCACCCAATTCATTAAAACACTTTTGTACAATTCAGGGGATTGGTAAAATTCTCTTTTGTCAAATCCACCATCTGAAATGCGTTGGTAATATTGGTGGGTATCCAGATGCGTATAGATATTTTCAGAACCTTGATAATTATGAAATTCTTCAGGAGAGACCAATTGAAGATTAAAACGCTGAATCATTTCTTCAGCACCATGACCAACCCTTCCATAACCAGTTACAACAGCTTTGATCGGTCTTTTGAACAATTCATCATTGATGTGGGACTCCATTTCAGCGCGATCATGACATGAAATGGGAGAGGGCAATTGATACCAGTTTTGTTTTAAGCCAAGCGCTCGGAAGCCTTCAAATACACCAACGATACCTGCATATCGGCCAAAACCAATTACCCTTTTACCTTTCTCATCTTTTAATACCTCGTAATCTATGAGTGTGATTTTCTTGTCCATTACGGCCCTTAACAATTTGGCATTGTACGGCTGTTTTTTGATGGTATGGGAGAAAAAAAGATATGTCTTTTCAGCGATGAGTTGATCAATGGGAACTTCTTTAACACCTATCAAGACATCACAATCTGTAACGTCATCTACAACACCAACGCCTAAATCCAAATACTCTTGGTTTGTGAATTTTCTAATGGCGCTGGATTGTGCAACGATGGTAATATTGGGATGCTTCTCCATTACTTGTTTGCATTGTTCTGGAGTAAGTGCGACGCGAAAGTCAGGAGGAGTTTTCCCTTCTTTGATTAATCCTATTTTTAAATATTTCATATATGCTGTCATTGAGCGTCGCAAAAATAAGTCTTGCAACGCTCAGAAAGCACAATATTTATGCAGCGGCCGAATTCTTTTTGGCGGCTTGTTTATTCGCATAAGCAACAGCTGCTTCTCTCACCCAGGCTCCATTGTCATAAGCGTTTTTGCGTGTAGCTACACGTTGCTTATTGCAAGGCCCGTTTCCTTTCACCACTTCATTGAACTCAGTCCAATCTATTTCACCAAAATCATAGTGACCTCTTTCCTCATTCCATTTTAAGTGTGGATCAGGCAGTGTGAGTCCTAAATATTCTGTTTGAGCTACAGACATGTCTACAAATTTTTGTCTCAATTCGTCATTGCTGTGGCGTTTGATTCTCCAATTCATGTTTTGAGAACTGTGCGCTGATTCTTTGTCGCTTGGTCCAAACATCATTAAACTGGGCCACCACCAACGATTCAATGCATCTTGTGCCATTTGTTTTTGGGCTGGAGTTCCTTTGGCCAATGCAATCATGATTTCGTAACCTTGACGCTGGTGGAAGGATTCTTCTTTGCAAATTCTGATCATAGCCCGGCTATAGGGCCCGTAGCTTGTCCGCTGCAAGGAAACTTGATTCACAATGGCAGCACCGTCAACCAACCATCCTATAGCGCCGATATCAGCCCAAGAGAGTGTAGGATAATTGAAGATGCTAGAGTATTTCGCTTTTCCTGTGTTCAGTTCGTTTATGAGCGTATCTCTGTCTACCCCTAGGGTTTCAGCGGCACTGTATAAATATAATCCATGACCGCCTTCGTCTTGAACTTTGGCCAAGAGAATGGCTTTTCTTCTCAATGATGGAGCGCGTGTAATCCAATTTCCCTCTGGTAACATCCCTACAATTTCGCTGTGGGCATGTTGTGCTATCTGACGAATCAGCGTCTTGCGGTATCCATCCGGCATCCAATCTTTGGCTTCCACTTTATTTTCAGCAGCTACGTAGGCTTCAAAACGTTCCAAGTTCTCCATGGTTCCTTCAAATTTTAAGCAATGTTAGGAAAGGAAAGCTTAATCAGGATATGAATTGGCTAAAATCATGAAAAAAAATGACCAAAGAACGTATTTTCGCAGCATGGCAAGACCCGTTTTTCATTCTTTGCGCGTGCATGAGGTGCGCAAAGAAACAGCTGACGCAGTATCTGTGGCTTTTCAAATCCCTTCAGAACTGGAGGAGGCATTTCGATATCAACCCGGTCAATATTTGACTTTGAGAACAACAATAGATGGTCAGGATATTAGAAGATCTTATTCCATCTGCAGCGCTCCTTTTGAGAAATTGTGTCGAGTAGCCATCAAGAAGGTGGATGGAGGTGTTTTCAGTACTTGGGCCAATGGTCAATTGACTGCAGGTATGGATTTGCAAGTAATGACGCCAATGGGCCATTTTACAGCTACTATGGATGTTGGTCATGAGAAACATTATTTGCTGATTGGCGCTGGTAGCGGCGTAACGCCTTTGATCTCTTTGGCCAAGACGATTTTGAAGGATGAGCCCAAGAGTGAGGTGTCCATGATTTTGGGCAATCGTCAATTTAATAGCATCATTTTTAGAGATGAATTGGAAGATTTGAAGGACTCTTATTTAGGACGTTTCAGGATGTTCCATGTTCTGAGTAGTGAGCCCAATGATGTCTCTTTGCTGCACGGCCGAATTGACAATGAAAAGATAGAAGGGTTTTTAAAAACTTTTTTGGCTCACCCTCCTGTTGATGAGGTATTCCTTTGCGGTCCCCAGATGATGACAGAAGGAGCACGTGATTTGTTTTTGTCCAAAGGCATGAATCCCGAGCAAGTTCATTTGGAATTGTTTGGAACAGCCTTGCCACAAGGTTCCGCAAAAAAAGTTGTTACAGAAGACAAAGGTGAACTTTGTGAAGTTTCAGTGATTTTTGATGGTCAGCAAACGGATTTTAAAATGCCAAAAACCCAACCCGTTTTGGATGCAGCGCAAGCTGCGGGGGTTGATATTCCTTTCAGTTGCAAGGGAGGTATGTGTTGTACTTGTCGTGCCAAGGTAATGGAAGGACAGGCGGAAATGATTGTGAATTATGCACTAGAACCTGGCGAGGTAGAATCAGGTTATGTGCTCACTTGTCAAGCCCTTCCCAAATCTGACAAGTTGATTGTCGACTTTGATCAATAAAAAATATTTTTGATGCCTCCTCTCCGTGTAAATTTGTGTCATGGAGATTCCAAGTAAATATGAACCACAAAGTGCGGAAGCCAAGTGGTATGCCTATTGGTTAGAGAAAGGTTTTTTTAATAGTGTGCCAGATGATCGTCCGGCCTATACTATCGTTATTCCACCACCCAATGTGACAGGAGTATTGCACATGGGGCACATGCTCAACAATACCATTCAAGATGTATTGATCAGAAGGGCCAGAATGCGCGGATACAATGCGTGCTGGGTGCCAGGAACGGATCATGCTTCCATTGCGACAGAGGCTAAAGTGGTTCAGAAACTGAGAACAGAAGGAATCAAGAAATCTGATTTGTCTAGAGAAGCTTTTTTGGAGCACGCATGGGAGTGGACGCACAAGCATGGAGGAATCATTCTAGAGCAGTTGAAGAAATTGGGAGCAAGTTGCGATTGGAATCGCACGCGCTTTACCATGGATGAAAAATATTACGAGGCGGTTATCGATACCTTTATTGACTTATACAACAAAGGAAGAATCTATCGTGGAGAGCGCATGATCAATTGGGATCCTGCAGCCAAAACAGCTCTTTCCGATGAGGAGGTAATTTACAAAGATGTTCAATCACATCTGTACCATTTGAAATATCAGGTGGTGGGAAGTGATGAGATCATTGTGGTTGCCACAACACGCCCAGAGACCATCCTTGGTGATACTGCGGTTTGTGTCAATCCAAAGGATGAACGATACAAGCACTTACATGGGAAGAAAGTGATGGTTCCTTTGGTTAATAGAGAAGTAACCATCATTGCGGATGACTATGTTGACATGGAGTTTGGAACGGGCTGTCTTAAGGTTACACCTGCGCACGACATGAATGACTTTATGTTGGGACAAAAGTATCAGCTGGAGATTATCAACATGATGAATGATGATGGTACTGTGTCGGAAGCTGGAGGAATGTATATCGGCCAAGATAGATTTGCAGTTAGAAAGCAAATCGCTTTGGATTTAGACGCTGCAGGACTTTTGATTAAACAAGAAGCCTACAGCAACAAAGTTGGTTATTCAGAGCGCACAGATGTGGTTATCGAACCAAGATTGTCTATGCAGTGGTTTGTAGACATGAAAGAATTGAGCAAGCCAGCATTAGACAATGTCATGAATGACAACATCAAATTTTTTCCTCCCAAGTTTAAAAATTCATACAAGCATTGGATGGAGAACATCAAAGATTGGTGTATTTCAAGACAACTTTGGTGGGGACACCAAATCCCTGCTTATTACACAGAAGATGGGAATTGGATAGTAGCAAAATCCTTGGAAGAAGCGCAAGAAAAGTGCAAGTCTCAGTATCCAGAATATACAGGAGGATTGAAGCAAGATGAGGATGTATTGGACACTTGGTTCTCTTCTTGGTTGTGGCCAATAGCTGTGTTTGATGGCTTTTACAGCGAGGATGAAGTATCTTATTATTACCCAACAGCAGATTTGGTTACTGCTCCTGAAATTATGTTTTTCTGGGTGGCTAGAATGATTATCGCAGGGTATGAATACAGAGATGAATTGCCGTTTAGAAACGTTTATTACACCGGCATTGTAAGAGATAAGCAAGGCCGGAAAATGAGTAAGTCTTTGGGTAATTCACCAGACCCATTGGTGTTGATTGATCAATATGGTGCAGACGGAGTTAGAGTGGGTATGCTGCTTTCATCGCCTGCTGGAAATGATTTGTTATTTGATGAATCGCTTTGTGAACAAGGAAGGAATTTTGCCAATAAAATTTGGAATGCGTTCCGACTGGTTAACGGGTGGGGACAAAACACTGAAAAAGCACAGCCCAGAGGCTCTGCTGTTGTTGCTGTTCAATGGATGAATGCGCGATTGAATCAGGTAATTGATCAATTGAATGATGATTATGACAAGTTCAGAATGAATGAGGCCTTGATGAATACCTACAAGTTGGTCTGGGATGATTTCTGTTCTTGGTATTTGGAAATGGTCAAACCACCTTATGGTGAAAAATTGGATGAGGAAACTTACGCAGCAACCATTGAAATCTTTGAGAAAATTTTGACGCTGCTGCATCCGTTTATGCCGTTCTTATCTGAAGAGATTTGGCAAACCATCAGAGATAGAAAGGAAGGAGAAAGCCTTTGCGTGGCGCGTTGGCCGGTATCAAATTCTGCAGATGCAGAGTGGCTCAGTGGATTTGAAGCCTTCACAGAAACGGTAATTGGAATTAGAAATATTCGAAAAGATAATGCGATTGCCAACAAGGAGAAATTGGTCTTGAAAGTCCTATCGCAAGATGGAGGATTGTCTGCTTATCATGCTGCAGTGGAGCATTTAGGTAATATTGAAGCAACGGAAATGTGCAATGAAAAGCCAGCAGGTTGTTATTCATTCATTGTTAAGGGCCGTGAGTTCTTTGTTCCGTTTACTGAAAAATTTGATGTTGGTGCTGAGCTGAAGAAGTTGGGCGATGAGCTCAACTATACGGAAGATTTCTTGTCCAAAGTGAGATTAAAACTTCAAAATGAGCGTTTTGTTTCCAACGCTCCGCAGCAGGTTTTGGATTTGGAGCGCAAGAAGGAGGAGGACGCTTTGCATAAAATAGCTTTATTGAGGACCCAAATGGCAGCATTAGGTAAATAAGTCGGTATTATTACTGAATTGTTATTGAAAAAAAGAAAATAGTTTTGAGAACATCACTAACCGCTTATATTTGCGATTACGACGAAAAATTATGAAAAAGATATATTCTTTGATTGCAGCGTTGCTAACATTGACAACGCAAACTACTTGGTCACAACACGTGCATGATTTCAAATGTGGGCATGCTCACCAACATGCCAAGTTGTTACAAGAAAACCCGCAGATTGCTCAGTGGCAGGCATTGTCAGACCTCTACATAGCTGAGTTCTTAAGAAACAATCCCGGTTTGGATCGCAACGATTCTTCTCAGATTTATACCATACCTGTGGTTTTTCACATCATTCACAACTTTGGTCCTGAGAATATCCCCAATGAGAATGTCTACGATCAGGTTGCAATCTTGAATAGAGATTATCAAAAGTTGAATGCAGATACGAGTGTTGTTGTCAATGCTTTTCGTTCAAAAATTGCCAATTGTGGTTTCCAGTTTAAATTGGCTACAATTGACCCAATGGGCAATTGCACCAATGGAATAGACCGCATTGTTTCTCCGTTGACCAATATCGGATCTGATATTGCCAAATTGAATCCATGGCCACGCCATAAGTATTTGAATGTTTGGGTTGTGAACAACATGGAAGATGGAGTTGCTGGTTACGCATTCTATCCTTCTGCTGTAGCTGATCCTTTTTCAGCTTGGAGAGATGGTATCATCATTCGCTACAATTACATTGGAGCACTTTCACCTTCTAGTCCGGGAACAAGCCGTGCTTTGACCCATGAGATTGGCCATTGGTTGGATTTGTCTCATACTTGGGGTAATACCAATGATCCAGAAGTAGAGTGTGGCGATGATAATGTTGAGGATACTCCTCCTACAGCAGGTCATGATAATTGTGGAAATGTTCGTGATTACGAGTGCGATACAGAAACACTGCCTTTAACGAATGAGACCAATCAATCTGTATATGTTTTCACTGGTTTAACAGGAGCTGCAGGAACAGTAGATTCTATTGCTGTGCCAGCCATGGAAGATGGTGGTGTGGTTTTCTCAAATTTCAGCGCTAATGGAGTTTCAGGTGCCACAGCTGAGAATGATAAGTTCTCATTTTCGAATTGGGATTTAGGTGCTTCCAATGGCTTAACGAGTTATCCAAACTTGACAGGTGTTATCAATACAGGAAAGTATTATGAGTTTACAGTGAGCAATGATGTTACGCAATTGCTTAACATGTCAGCTTTAACTTTTGATGTAGCAAGAAGTACTGATGGACCGAGAACATTCTCTGTTCGTTCAAGTGCAGACAATTTTGCCACAAATATTTCTGGTTCAATCAGCCCTGCTAATCCAGGTTTGAGTGTTCAAGGAAGCAATATTTTCTTCATCACTGCTGACAATGCTACTCAGCAGGTTGGATCAAGAATTGCATTGTCTGGAAATGCTTTTGCACTAAATGAAGGCTCTGTTACTTTCAGAATTTATGCATGGAATGCAGAAGGTGCCAATGGTAATTTTTCAGTAGACAACGTTGCTTTGATTGGAACCTATGGTACAATTGAGAACGTACAAAACTACATGGAGTATTCTTATTGTTCTAGCATGTTTACACACGGTCAAAAGGAGCGTATGATTGGTGCTTTGAATGTACCCATTGCTAGTCGCAATAACTTGTGGAGTGCAGAGAACTTGGCTGCAACAGGTACAGATGGTATTAATGATTTGGCTTGTGCGCCAACAGCTGATTTTTATCCAGAATTTACCATCGCTTGCGAAGGAAGCAACGTGCAGTTTTTTGACTATTCTTCTGATGCAGATGCTACTACATGGTCTTGGACTTTCCAAGATGCAACGCCAGCAACAAGCTCAGCGCAGAATCCAACTGTTGTGTTTAATGAGTTTGGTTGGAAGACTGTAACATTGACAGCGGGTAATGCAAATGGAACAACCACTACAACAAACACAATGTCTATCTACGTTACGCCAACTTCATGGTGGGAGATTCCAGGTGTATTGCAAGAAAATTGTAATGCCAATCCGTTCTCTTATTTTGGCTGGAAGTCATACAATTTGGCCAGTAACAATACTGATTTCAGTTACGCAAGCAATGTAGGTTTTGGAACAGCCAATGGTTCAATTGTTTTGGATAACGCCAATGCAGAGGCCTCACCCAATGGAATGGTTGGTTTTGATTCTGATGAGTTGGTTTCTCCAGCAATGGATTTGAATGTATTGTCAGGAGGTAAGTTGACTTTCCGTTACGCTTACTCCACAGGGGCCCTGAATGCAACGGATATTACAGAATCTTTAGAGGTATGGTCAAGCCGTAACTGCGGAGAATCATGGCAGTTGCGTTCTACAATCGATGGTACAGAATTGGTAACCGCTGGGGCTGGAGCTGGTTACTTTGTTCCCAATACTTCTTCCCATTGGGGTTACAAAGAAGTGACCATTCCAACTATATACGAGACCGAAAACGTTCGTTTTAAATTTATTTTCAATTCATCTATGTTCAGTAACAACTTGTATTTGGATGATATCAATATTACTGGAACTGTAGGTCTAGATGAGTTTGGAAAGCGCCGTCAGTTCAGTGTTTATCCTAACCCAACAAGTGATATTTTAAATGTAGAATTGCCTACAGATGGCGGTGTTTACACATCATTGAATGTAATGGATCTTTCTGGTCGTGTAGTTTATTCACAGTTGATTACAGCGCAGTCCAAATTGCAAATCTCCACGGCTGCCTTGGCTGCAG
>JBEISW010000177.1:0-4951 GCA_040375215.1 Crocinitomicaceae bacterium
GAGAAACAGAAACAGAAAGAGAGTTACTTCAACCGTGCCAACACCTCAGTCAAAAATCCATCCATGCGAGAAAACGCAAACCACCGTTTTCCCAAATCTTTCAATGAAGCTCCGAGGTGATAGAGTTCCTTGCCGTCAAGGATGAGGAATCGGTCATGAGCATTTTTCAAAATGCGAATTTCAATGACGGGATATTGAGCGTTGTGTTTTTCTAAATCGAGCTTTATTTGAGAGGTGATGCGCTCTGTGTAAATCAGGCAGGAAACGTTGACATTTCTTTTAGACAATTGAAGCAACGTGCTTTCATCGATGTAGTTGTCAATGAGTATAATCGACTTTTTTGCGCTTTTGATCAAATCACTGCTGAATGTATAGGCGTCAAAGATTTGGTTGTTGAAAAATATGCCTGATTTGGGAAGGTTTTCGGAGTAGCTTGTTTCCAAAAAGTTGATTTTACTGTCGTGATTCAAAAGCATCGTTTCAATGTTTGATATACGAGATAGCAGAATAGTGTTCTCTTTGATTTCCTTTCTCAGATTAACAAAGACGCGTACAATATGAATATTGACATGAACGGCAATATCACTTTTAAGCACCGAACTCAGCATGGCAATGCCATGTTCCGTGTAAGCATATGGAGGGTGAAGACTGTGTTTCAAACTTTTCAACCGGTCACAATTTGTGACCAGTTCATCTTTTTGTTGCTGCTCTAACTGAAATACAAAGTCGTTGGGGAATCTGGTGGGATTTCTTTTTACAGCTTGATTTAATGCTTTGGTCGTTACTCCGTATAGTTTGGCTAAATCAAAGTCAAGCATTACTTGATGCCCATTGATTTTTAGCACAAGGGCTGAAATTTGCTGTTCCATCGAATTTACTTTCCACAAATTTCTATTTTGTTGTGCAAAAAGTCAACCAATAAATTATGCAGGTTTATGCATGTTCTTAAGGTTGATTCCTTCATGGATTTTGCTGTCCTGATAAATTGATTAAACAGAAACAGAAAGAGAATGCCGTCGCCCAGACAGCGAAGCTCGTCAGGGCGGAAGCGAGGATTAGTGAAATTTCGATTGGGTAACATCATGCGGAAAGCGCTTGTCGTTACGAGCGAAGCGAAACTTTCCGCATGATGTCCAAGAGAAATTTCACCCGAGCGTCCCGAAGCATCGGGACGGTGCGACTTGATTTTTTGTTTCACTTTTTGATCAAGCAAAAAGTGAAGAATGAACAGATGAAGCAGAGTGATAAACAGAAACAGAAACTAGATATCCAGACTAGCGATAATTGGACGATTAGAAACAGGTGATTTCCCATCCCTTCATAGCGAATTGTTCCACTTTCTCTGCCTCATCCCCTTAAATCATCTCCACCTGCCTCGTCACCTTCTGCAAAATCTCAAACACCGTCTCCGCCATCACATTCTCACTGTCCAATGTAGGATTCACCTCCGTGAACTCCAAGCAACAGGTTCTTTCGTTTTGCAAAAATTCCAAGATGACATCAGCAGCCTCGCGCTCATTGATTCCACCTTTTACAGGTGTTCCTGTTCCGCGTGATACCGTGGGGTCCATGGAGTCAACGTCAAAGCTGATGTAGATTTTATCGCATTGACTCAAATATTTTAATACCTCTCGGCACAACTTGGTGATTCCAGTCTTGCGTAGCTCATTGGTAGAGACCACTTTCACTTTGTTCTGTTTGATCAAAGCAGCTTCCTGATCTTCAAAATCGCGCAATGTGATATACACCAAATCGCGGTATTCCACCTTGGGACTGATGTCTCCCACATTCTTTAACATCTCCCACAAATCGATCGTCTCGTAATCTAAATCATTCACCTTCTCCTCAATATTGTCCTCATTCAATGCTGTCGCCAAAGGCATTCCGTGCATATTGCCAGACGGAGTGGTGTAAGGAGAATGCAAATCGGCGTGGGCATCGATCCAAATTACACCAATGCGCGATTCTGGATAAGCCATTTTTAATCCGGCCAAAGTCCCGCCCGCGTTACTATGATCACCACTCAATATCAATGGGAATTTCCCATCCCTGCAGGTATCACGAACCGCAGCACCAATGCGCTCATACATTTTCAGTAAACTTCTAATGTGCTTGGCATATCTGCTTCCTGGATTATTATGCAAAGCCTGATTATCATGCGCAATGATGATGCTCTTGTATTTCTTGAAAAAATCAGAACGAAAATCCATTGCAGCAATCTTGATGGCATCAACGCCCAAACTTGCTCCACGCGTACCTGCGCCCACTTCACTAGGAACTTCTATCAACCGAATGCTTCTTGCTTTTTTAACTGCCATAATTGTAAGGATATGCCCCAAAGATAAAGGAAATTCTTTCAAAAGCTTTTGTGTTTCCTCCTTCTCAATATCTTCGTCATTATGAAAAAAGTGGTATTGATTACCGGAGCAACTTCGGGTTTTGGTGAAGCAACTGCATATGTATTGGCCAACAATGGATTTGATTTAATCCTTTGCGGCCGCAGGGAAGATCGATTAAACAATGTGAAGTTAACATGTGAAAAATCCGGAGCGCAGGTATGGACTGCTGTCGTTGATGTAAGAAATGAGAATGAGGTGGAGGATTTTGTGAAGCGATGCAGAACGTGGACTTCTGAGATTTTTGCTTTGATAAACAATGCTGGATTGGCAGTTGGACGGGAACCCGTTCATCAAGGAGTCTCAGATGATTGGGAGAGAATGATGGATACCAATGTCAAAGGATTATTGTGGATGTCCAAGTATCTATCACAATGGATGGTGGAGCAGCAATCGGGTACCATCATCAACATCGGATCTGTGGCTGGAAAGCAAGCCTATGGAGGTGGTGTTGCCTACAATGGTTCCAAATTCGCGGTGGACGGAATAACACAAGCCATGCGCATTGATTTGGTGACGCACAATATAAGAGTTGGTCAGATTTGCCCAGGGGCAGCAGAGACGGAGTTCAGCTTGGTAAGATTCAAAGGAGACGAGGCAATAGCAAGTAAAGTATACGATGGTTTCCAACCATTGGTTGCCCAAGACATTGCAGAGACCGTGTTGTTCATGATCACAAGGCCACCCCATGTGAATATTCAAGATGTCTGGATTATGCCTACAGCGCAAGCTTCTGCAACGGTACTCCATAAAAAAGGATAGTATGAAAAGCTGTAGCATTTTATTTCTCCTGCTGGCGATCATCGGGATGTCAGGATGTCGCTTTTCCACGCAAGAAGTGGATTTGATCGTTCACAATGCCACCATCTATCAGGTGGACGATGCTTTTTCTAAAGCAGAGGCCATGGCCATCAAAGACGGAAAAATTGTGGCGATAGGGAAGGAGCGAGAGATTTTAAACGCCTACAGCGCAAAACGAATGATTGATGCACAGCACCAATTTGTTTACCCAGGCTTTCAAGATGCACATGCACATTTCCTCGCTTATGCGCTGTTCAAGAATGAAGTGGATCTGAATGGATTAAAATCATGGGAAGCAGTTTGTTCTAAAGTACAACAGCATAATTCAGACAGGGATTGGATCATTGGAAGAGGATGGGATCAAAACCTTTGGCCAGGCCAGGTCATGCCCGATAGGAAAAGGTTGGATGAATTGTTCCCCGATAGACCAGTTTGGTTGATGCGCGTCGACGGTCATGCAGGTATTGCCAATCGAAAGGCCCTGGAAATGGCAAGATTGATGGACGCAAAGGGCGTTCAAGGAGGCCAGATATTTCACTATCCTGGCGGGGAGCCAACTGGACTCTTATTAGATAATGCAATGATTCCGATACAGGAAATTATCCCAGCATACTCCAGCAAAGACAAGGAGCGTGGTTTGGTATTGGCACAAGATGCTTGTTTTGCGGTTGGTCTTACACATATAACAGAGGCCGGTTTGGATAGGGATGAGATTCGGTTTCTGGATTCCCTGCAGAAGGCCGGAGTATTAAAGATGCCCATGTACATCATGGCTTCGCAAGACAAGGCAACAATTGCACATTATATAAAGAGTGGTATTGACACGGCCAATCATCAACTTGTGGTGCGTAGCTTCAAATATTATGCAGATGGAGCATTGGGTTCACGAGGGGCGTGTTTGATCAATCCCTACCAAGACCTATTGGCGGATGGCAAAAAAGATTTTGGAAAAATGCTGGGCAACCATGAAGAGTGGATGAAAGAATGGATGGCGTTAGACAAGAAAGGCTTTCAAGTATGCACACACGCAATAGGAGACAGTGCAAATCGTGTTGTATTAAATGACTACGCAAAGATTTTGGGAGGCGGCAATGATAAACGCTGGAGGATTGAACATGCCCAGGTGGTAGATCAAAATGATGTGTCAATGTTTGGACAATACAATATCATCCCTTCGGTTCAACCTACGCATGCTACCAGTGACTCTCCGTGGGCTTGGCAGAGACTTGGTAGGATCCGGGTAGTTGAGGCCTATAAGTATGCAACACTATTAAAGGAGAATGGTATGATGGCATTGGGCACCGATTTTCCTATTGAAGATATTGATCCCATGAAGACTTTCTTTGCGTCAGTCTTTAGAAAGGACAAAGGAGGCGCTATGGCCAATCCTTTTCAACTCAATGAAGCAATAACAAGAGAGCAGGCCATCAGAGGCATGACCATATGGAATGCTGTCGCAAGATTTGCGGAGCATTATTCAGGCAGTTTGGAAATGGGTAAGGATGCTGATTTTATAATGACCAGTGTGGATTTGATGGCAGGAACACCAGATCAATTGAAGGAAAACATAGTTATTGCTACATTTATTGGAGGAAAAGAGATGTACAGCAAAAAAAAGTGATTTTTTTAAGAGCTGGAAAACAAAAGATTAAGCAGTAGTCGAGAAAAAATATTAAAATAATCCTTGTGTAGTAAAGAAATGCGTGTACTTTTGCACCCGCTTTAACGGCAACGTTCTTTACAACACGGTAATA
>JBEISW010000072.1:0-9261 GCA_040375215.1 Crocinitomicaceae bacterium
ACATGCTGAAATGGTAATGCGCAATCCCAATGCAGAATTGGTAGCTTTCTGCGATATTCGTCCCGCTTCTGAGTGTGGAGTAGAGTCATTCAATGTGCCTTTGTACAAAACTGCTGAGGAAATGTTTGAAAAACATCCTGATTGTGATGTTGTCTGCGTTTGCAGTCCAAATGGTTTTCATGCGGAGCATTCTATGGCTGTGCTCAATGCAAAAAAACACCTTGTTGTGGAGAAGCCCATGGCTTTGACCAAGGCAGATTGTGAAGAGATTATTTACAAATCATTACAGGTAAACAAGCAGGTTTTTTGCGTCATGCAAAACCGTTATAGTCCTCCAAGTGTTTGGATAAAAGATTTGTTAGAAAGCGGCAAGTTGGGAAAGATATTTATGGTAAACATCAATTGTTATTGGAACCGTGATGATCGATATTACAAAAAGAACCATTGGAAAGGTTCCAAAGATTTGGATGGTGGTACTCTATTCACGCAATTCTCTCACTTCTTGGACATTATGTATTGGTTGTTTGGTGATATTACTAATATTCAATCTAAAATGACTGATTTTAACCACGCCCATTCAACTGAATTTGAGGATTCAGGAATGGTCAATTTTGATTTTATTAATGGGGGAATGGGCTCATTTAATTTCTCGACCTCTTGCTTTGATCAGAATTACGAAAGTAGCATGACGATAATAGCCGAAAATGGGACAATAAAAATTGGAGGGCAATACATGAACGAAGTAGTTTATTGTCATGTAAAAGACTACGATATGCCTCAATTACCTGAAGGAAATCCAGCCAATGATTACGGACATTATAAGGGTTCCGCGGCTAATCATGTTTATATCGTCGAGAATGTTATTGCGACACTTCAGGGCAATTCCATCATTACGACAAATGCACTGGAAGGAATGAAAGTAGTGGATATCATTGAGCGTATGTATGCTGCTGTTAAATAGTAAAGTATTGTATTAAACAACAAAGGCCGCTCATGCGGCCTTTGTTGTTTTCAGAATAGTATTGTTTAATTATTTCGTTACCGAGTTGTATTGAATTTGCCATTCTGGATCATCCATGAACAATTCATTGGCGTAACCCATCCATTCCGCAGCCTTCTTTTTATCGCTGGCGTTGCCTAATTCATTGGCATAAACTATAAGAGCGTTTTTAAGTAATTTTTTAACTTCTTCGTTTCTGGTGGAGTAGGCTTGCGAAACCAATAATTCTTTAGCCTTGGCCAATTCCATGTCGGAATCTTTTACCGCTTTGGCATGAGCAAAGCATAAGCCTAACATAATGTGTGCGCCGGCATCATTTGGCTCAACATCAATTAAGCAATCATAGTAAATTTTTGCTTTGGTGTATTTGGCTTGCTCGTACTGCATATCCCCTTCAATGGTGATATCCTTCCTGATGTTCATGAAGAAGTCAGGAAATTCATCTACATATTTTTTGTCTTTGTCCTTGGCTCCGTATTTTGAACAAAACTTCATCGCATCTTTAAAAGCACCTTTATATTCCTCCATTTGAGTATATTTCTCAATTTTTGACATTTCATATAATGACATAGCAACATATAAATATGGCAATGGATGTTTTTTGGTATCATCCCCCATGGTGTAATTCTCTGCTTTGTTCAATACCTTCTCGTATTTTTGATCGACAAATAAGGAAAGCAAATCTTTAAATTCATTGTCGGGTTGGGCAAACAAAGTGCTGCTGGCAAGAGCTAATGCGATGATCAGTAATTTTTTCATAATCTAAATTTTCGAAGTCGAGTTAAAAACTATGCCAAAATAGAACATTTTGCGATAGCCAATTGAATTAAGTCCAAAAAAATACGTATTTACCTATTCAATCAATGAGTATATTCGCCAAGAGTGAAATTTATATATCAAATGAAAAATTTTTTAGTCTTAGTCTTGGTCCTTGCAAGCGTGGAGTTTTTTGGTCAAGGCTCTGTCCGTGGATTCATTAAGGATAAGGAAACTGGTCAAGCTGTATTTCCCATAACAGTTGGTTTGGAAGGAACTGGTTTTGGAGCGCAAACGGATATAAGCGGATATTACTCATTAACAAAAGTTCCAGCAGGAAAATATGTACTTATCGTGCAATCCATTGAGTTCAAAACCATCAAAGAGGAAATTCAAATTCAAGACAATAAAGTTTTAACCAAGAACTATATGGTTGATCGCTCAGATGTTGAAATGAAGACATTGGATGTTTCTTCTGAGCGTTCAGATCAAATCAACAACGTCAATATTTCTTCTGAGACGGTTCGCTCTCAAGACATCAAAAAAATTCCATCTATAGGCGGTCAAGCTGATTTGGTGCAATATCTCACTGTTCTTCCTGGATTTGTTAGCACAGGTGATCAGGGTGGTCAAATCTTTGTTCGCGGTGGTAGCCCCGTGCAGAACAAGGTAATTATGGATGGTATGGTTATTTACAATCCATTTCACAGTATTGGTTTGTATTCCGTTTTTGATACAGATATTATATCTACAGCAGATGTGTATACAGGCGGTTTTAATGCCCAGTATGGCGGTAGAATCAGCTCCGTAATGGACATCACAACCAGAGATGGAAACAAACGAAAAGCAAACGGAAGGGTGGGTGTTAATCCATTTGGAACAAAAGTATTGCTGGAAGGACCACTGAAGAAATTGAATGAGAAAGGCGGCGGAATTTCGTACATGTTTTCATTGAAGAATTCATACTTGGATAAGTCCTCTAAGACTATCTATCCTGATGTAAATGATGGCGCAGGCTTGCCTTTTAGTTATCGCGATATATATGGTAAGATTTCTATGGGTGGAGGTAATGGTAGTAAATTGAATTTGTTTGGATTCAACTTTACTGATGATGTGGTTAAGTACCAAGGATTGTCTCAGTTGAGTTGGGTAAATAACGGCGGTGGTGGCAATTTTGTAGTTGCACCTGCTGGTTCAACGGTTTTGATCAACGGAAATTTTGCCTTTTCCAAGTATAAGTGTATTCTAAAGGAGGAGAGCAATCCCGACAGAGCAACGGAAATTTCAAGTTTCAATTTTGGTTTAGATTACAAAGTGAATATTGATAAAGACGTATTAAATTACGGTTTAGAGGTGGTAGGTTTTGGAACCCAATACAATACGTTTAATCCTCTTGGTGTCAAAGTAGATTTGTCTCAAAACATGACCGAGCTTAATGGATATGTTACTTACAAGATCAATCGCAAGAACTGGATCGTTGAACCAGGTATTCGTTTGCAATATTATAGTTCCATTGCCATTGTTTCTCCAGAACCTCGCTTTGGTTTAAAGTACAAAGCTTCTGAGCGTTTGAGATTGAAATTGGCATTGGGTAGATATTCTCAAAACTTGATGGCAACCAACTCAGATCGCGATGTGGTAAACTTGTTCTATGGATTTTTGGCTGCGCCTGAAGAAACGCAGGACGAATTTGTAACCCCGAATAATGAAACGCAATTGGTAAAAAACTCTTTGCAAAGAGCCATTCATTATGTAGCTGGAGCGGAGTTTGATTTAACGGAGGCCATCAACATCAATTTTGAAGGCTATTACAGAGATTTCAGACAAATCACCAACATCAATAGAAATAAAATTTTCCCTGACTATAGCGACAATCAGGACCAACCCGAAATTTTGCGAAAGGATTTCTTAATTGAAATGGGAAGGGCTTATGGAGCGGATATGGTGTTGAAATATGAAAGCAAGCGTCAGTACATTTACATGGTGTATTCTCTGATGAAAGTAGATCGTTGGGATGGATTGAAATGGTACGCACCGGTATTTGATCGCCGTCACAACATTAACCTGGTAGCAACACAGAAGTTTGGAAAAGATCGCAATTGGGAGTTGTCTGGTCGCTGGAACTTGGGTTCTGGATTGCCATTCACCCAAACCCAAGGATACTACCAACCCAACTTGGTTGCTGGTGGAATCAGTACGGATTACGTGAATGCCAACCCCAATGAGTTGGGAATTCAGTTCGCAGAGTTAAACAAGGGAAGGTTACCTTACTATCATCGTTTGGATGTGAACCTGAAGCACACGTGGAAAGGAAAGAAAGCCAATTGGGAATGGAATTATGGAATTACCAATTTCTACAATAGAGAGAACGTATTCTACATTGACCGAATCACGGCTAAACGCACCAATCAGTTGCCTTTGATGTTCAATATGGGCATCGAGATGAGTTTCTAATTGATATTGAGCAATTCCTTAGCATTGGTAATGGCTGCAGTTGTGGGCTTTTGTCCACTCAACATTTCTGCAATTTCCTGAACCCTCTCCTGCGCATTAAGTGTTTTAATGGATGTAATGGTGCGATGTCCACTATGGTCTTTCAATACTTTAAATTGATGCTGCGCTTTGGCTGCAACCTGAGGCAAGTGTGAAATGGTTATTAATTGCATGTGCGCTCCACATTCCTGCAACAAGGCGCCTATTTTTAATGCCACATCGCCACTAACTCCCGTATCTATTTCGTCCAAAATCAAAACAGGCAATGCTTTTTGCTTGGCCAAAACAGTTTTAATGGCCAGCATGACCCTTGATAATTCTCCGCCGGAAGCTGCTTTTTGTATGGGCATGGCTACATTTCCTTTGTTCGCACTAAAAAGCATTTGAACATCATTGATGCCGTCGGGTTTGAAATCCGTTTCTGTTAGTGCAAGACTGAGTTGGGCGTGTTCCATGGAGAGTCTTTTTAACCAGCCTTCAATGTCTGAACAAATGCTTGCGGCAGCTTCTTGCCTTCTTGTGCTCATTAATCTTCCAATGGTGAGTAACTCAGATTCGGTTTTGGAAATCTCCCGATTGATTTTTTCCATTTCATCATCAAAATGATGAATGGTGTTGAGTTGAGTTTCCCATTGGTCCTTTAATGCCATCAACTCTTCGGCATTGGATACGCGATGTTTTTGTTGCAAGCGATATATTTCTCCCAATTGTTGCTGCAGTTGAACCAATTTTTCAGGGTCAATGTCGTTGTTTTCAGATGCAGTCTCTAGCTCAGTGGATAAATCCTTGATTTCAATTTGTATTGATTTTAATCGATCCAAAAGGTCTTGCCCATTGTTGATTTGTTCAGCGTGCTTTTGAAACAATTGTATGCTCTGATAAACCTGGGAAACAATACCAGTCTCCGCGTTGAAAAGCAAACTGCATTGCTGCAGCATGGCATTAATCTCCTCAATATGTTCGGCTCTGTTTACCCATTGCTCACTTTCTATGATGTTGATTTTTCCCAATGATGATTGTGAAATTTCATCATATTGAAATTGAATAAAGTCAACGGTAGCTGACCATTCTTTTTGCTTGTGAATGAGCTGTGTCTGCTGCTCTTTCAGTTGGTTCCAATACTTGTATTTGGTTTTATATTCTTGAACACCCAATTGATTTTTTGCGACAAGGTCAATGATATCCATTTGAAAATGTCTTTGACCAATCAGTGATTGCTCATGCTGTGAGTGTATATCGATGAGTTGTTCTCCGGCCAATTTTAGGGTTTGCACAGAGACAGGCGTATCATTGATGAAGGCTCTGCTTTTTCCATTATTCAGTATCTCGCGGCGTATTGTTGTTTGAGGTTCAAAATCCAAATCATGCTCTTCAAAGAATGCAACCCATGTAGGGTCCAAAGCGAAATGCGCTTCTATCACACATTTGCTTTCTCCGGAACGGATGAACTTGGTGTCTGCACGTTGTCCAAGCAATACACCGATGGCGCCAAGGAGAATAGATTTACCACTACCGGTCTCACCAGTAATGGCTGTGAAACCATCTTGGAAAACCAACTCGGCTTGGTCAATTAGTGCGAAATTTTGAACTTTAATGGATTGTAACACTGTTTTTTGCTAAAGGTAATGAGGATTATAAAGGAAGATTATGTGTTCGTTCACATAAATTATGGCGCCATGATTCGCTCATACTTGGCGATGTTTCCGGGATCCACCAGTTTGCATAACTCATATATCGGTTGCTTCACCTCCGCTGGTGCAGGCTTGAAAACATTGATGATTTCATCAGCCTTTCCATAAAAAAATATTTGAAGATTGTAAGAGGATGGTCTGATTTTATGAATGGCTCTTAATCCCTCTAGAGCTGCAGCCATGGTGTTTCTACCTTTTTCTATATCGTAATACAAAAGATCCAAACCTTGTCGATGATAATTGTATAAGGCATCGCGCAGTGGTTTGAAGGATTGCGAGAGTATGTTTTCAATGATCCAATATCTGTTTTGTTGACCTTTTTGACTGGCCTTCCATCCATCCTCTGGGGCATTTTGCGCATTGGTAACTATGGTTTGACACATCAGAAAGTGTTCTGTGCCTCCTTCAGGAGCAAAAGAGTCATAATCCATAGCCAATATTAAATACGCATAGTATGCTAGGACAGAAGTGAGGTTGTCACGGTGTTGGTCTTGGGACCATTGTAAATTGGCATTGTCTTGATAGCTAAAACCAAAGTTTTTATCATTGATACTCAGCATGGTTGTTTTGTAATCAGCATTAAACACAGGTCTGCTACTGCTCACTTGGATGGACCCTTGAAACTGTCTGCTGCTCACTTGTTGCTCAACCGTAATTTGAATCGAACAATCAATGCGTTCTTTTGAATCCCAGCTGTCCTTTGTCCATTTTCTCGAGTTCATGAACTCCTCAATTACACCCTCCATGGTCTTGAAAATTTCCGCATCTGTGGTAATGACCCGAGGAGGTATGATGGTGACATTGCAATTCAATTCTTGCGCTTGACTGAAGTGAGCACCTAGACTCAGAAAGAGGAATCCAATTAAAGTAAGTTGTCGCATATCGATTCGAGTATTTTTTGAGCCACTTTTGTTTTGTGCATGGGCTGAAGTGCAATAGAACGATTTTCTCCGTAATACATTGTGACAGTATTGTTGTCTCCTCCAAATCCGGCGTCTGTCGCAGTGGCATCATTGGCCACAATCATATCCATTTTTTTTGCACTCATTTTGGCGAGCGCATTTTTTTCAAGGTTTTCGGTTTCTAGAGCAAATCCAATGACCAATTGATTTTCTGACTTTGTTTGTCCCAATGATAGTGCAATGTCTACTGTTGGTTTCAGGGCAATGTTTAAGGCTTGACCTGATTTCTTTATTTTGTTATTTGACACAACATCTGGGGTGAAGTCAGCAACGGCAGCTGAAAGTATAGCGATGTCACTATCTGCAAAATGTTGAAGCGCAGCTGAAGCCATCTCTGCTGCGGTGATGGTATTGATTCTTTGGATATTAGGGTGCTGGCAATTCAAATGTGTTGGACCTGAAATGAGTGTGACGTGTGCCCCCATTTCTGCTGCCCGCTCTGCAAGCGCGAATCCCATTTTCCCTGAACTATGATTGCTGATATAGCGAACCGGATCAATGGGCTCTTGTGTTGGTCCTGCGGTAATGAGTACTTTTTTATTGAGCAATTTTTTGTGGGGTGAGAAGTGAGCCAGTAGAACGCCAAAAATATCTTCAGGCTCGGCCATTCGGCCTTTTCCATCTAGGCCACTGGCCAAGCTTCCTTCTTGGGGGTCAATGATTACATGTCCTCTTTCAGACAATGTTTTGAGATTAGTCTGGGTACCTGCATGCAAGAACATGTCGTGGTCCATCGCAGGAGCTATGAATACCGGACAGCGAGCACTCATGTAGGTGGCCATTAAAAAGTTATCACAATGACCAGTGGTCATTTTGGCCAATGTATGAGCTGAACAAGGTGCAATGACGATGGCATCGGCCCACAATGCCAAATGCACATGATTGAGCCATTCACCGCTGTCTTTGTTTTCTGAAAAATCATTGGAAACAGGATTTCCTGTCAAAGCCGAAAAGGTGAGGGGTTGAATAAAATTCAAAGCAGCATTGGTCATCATTACCTTGACCTCACATCCCGACTTTGTCAAAGCCCTAATCAGCATGGCTGTTTTGATACATGCGATGCTGCCTGTGACGCCTACCAGTATTTTTTTTCCTTTCACGTTTCTAAAATAAAAAAAGATGGACCAAGCCATCTTTTAAATTTATCGACATTAAATGGTATTAACCATTATTTTCTTCAGTGTCTGGGTATCTCCAATAAACCTCACCATCTACCAATTCTTGAATGGCAATGGACTGTGGCTTGGCCATGCGCTCATAATGCTTAGAGATTTCAATTTGCTCACGGTTCTCAAATACCTCTTCCAAATTGTCTGTATTGGAACTGAATTCTTCCAATTTTTGGCTCAACTCTTCTTTCATCTCCTTGCTCACTTGATTAGAACGCTTAGACAAAAGCACGATGGCTTCGAAAAGATTGCCATCTACTTTCTCAAACAATTTGTTGGCATCACGGGTTACCGTGGTCTTTTCTGCTGCGGTATTTTTAAACTTGCTCATGGTTATTACTTGGACAATTTTTCAATTTGATTCACACTCCTATCAAAATAGCTTTGGGCCTCTTTTAGCCAATTGCTTTCAGGATAAGCGTTGGCAAAGTTAATATAAGATTCTGTAGTTGCGCGAAATCTTTCGATTTTCTTGCTGTCAATGCTTCCGTCAGCCAATAAATAGCCGCTTTTGACAATCAAATATTGGATTTCTTCACGGTATTTGGAAGTGGGGTATTCTGTCAGAAAATGTTTCAATGCCAACGAAGCGGCCTTATATTTTTCTGTCTTTACGTACAATTTGGCTTTTTCATAGGCCTTGATTTCAAGCTTTGCGTTCAATTCTGCAACAAGAATATTGGCGGAGTCTTTCAAAGTTGAGTTGGGGTAACGGTCTAAGAAATATTGAAAATCATCAATGGCTTGCTTGGTTTCCAATTGGTCCAAGGTGTGCTCCGGACTCAGGTAATAACTGCAATAGGCTGACTTAAACAAACACTCTTCAGCTTTTGGATGTCTTGGATAATTCTTGGCAAAGTTTTTCAAATAATAACCGGCCATGATGTAATCCTTGATGCACAATTGTGTGACTGCAAAATGGTACTGAACATCTTCGGCTATCGAACTACCTCTTGTTGGCCCTTGCAATTCATCCAACAATGGCAATGCCTTGTGACACTCACCTTCATTGTAATATTTTACGGCCGCTTGGTATTTTTTATTCATGTCCTTTTCCTTCAATATCTTGTTGTATTCTGAGCAACCGCTCAAAACAAGGATTCCGACGATACCGTAGGGAAGGAGTTTCATAGCGATTCTTATGCACGGATCATTGAGGAATAAAAAAAGCCAGCTCAGTTGGTAAGGCT
>JBEISW010000307.1:0-2745 GCA_040375215.1 Crocinitomicaceae bacterium
AACAAACGGCAATGTTTTGCTATTTCCTTTTTTGGTATTCACATATCTCAGCAATTCATTGTCTTGCTCAATGATAAAGGCTGTGTTGTCAATCATGACAACATCAACAGGTGAATGAAACCAAGCATCTTTGGGGCCGCCATCTTTCCAACCCTCAGCAGAGCCAGCAAGCCATTTGATTTTCCCTTTTTTAAAGGTGTATACTGCGTTGTTCCATTCAGATACAGCCATTAATGTTTTCCCAGCTATGGCAACACTTGATATTTTGGGTTCGCCTGTTTGAGGTTGATAAAACCAAGTTCCTTTTCCGTAATAGTAAATCCAATCTTTTTGTGTGATTGCATCTTTGGATTTTCGCTCTTCGTTGAAATTTATTTGGAAAATGGACCCATCACTAAAAGTTACATATCCCAATGATCCTTTTATTTCAAGATGCTTGGGATAGATGCGTTGCTTTTGTTCATTGAACAACGGCAATCTTGCTACTTCAACTGCAACACCGCTGATTGGATTGAGATTAAAAATCTGATTGAATTGGGCGGAAAGAACATAAAGGTTGTTGTTTTCCATGACAACGTCAATAGGGTAGCCGATGGCCTCATATCCGCCGTTGGTGGATTGAACCTCTTGTGCGAAAGCGTTTCCATTTCCAGCTATCGTAAACACAAGCTTGGCTTGAAGGTCAACTGCCCTGATTCTGTGGTTGTAACTATCAGCCACATAAAGCAATTGTTGGTCGTCGTCATAGGTTGTTCCTCTGGGGTAGTTGAATTGCGCATTGAGCAATTGGCCGTCAGCAAATCCAGGTAGCGGAGCGCCAATGATTTGCGCTATGACTCCATCCGGTGTAACCAAGTGTATGCGGTGATGATTGGGTTCTGTGATAAAGAAGTTCTTGTTTTTATGCAATGAGATATCTGAGGGAAACTCAATGTTGGCGTCAGCCCAACAATGCGTCTCTACGCTATCTTTTAGTTGCCAATGTCTCAGTTTTGGGGCAAGTTCTTTGTCGGATAAAAGCTCGTTTATTTTTACAATAGCCAACGTAGCTGCATCATCTCCGACAAATTGATGCAGGCATTTACCTCCTGGTCTTGCGTAAATTCTAACTTGAAATTTGCCTGTCGAGTCAGCATCTTTGAATCCCTTGTAGTCTGGACAGATGACCAGCGGATGCGTGATGTTCTCTCTTTGAATAATGGAGTAAATTTCTCTTCTGGATCTGGGTTGCTGAGCATTGCCAAGAATCCCACTGATCAATTGTACGTTGTATTTTGATTCAAAAGTTTTTTCTATGCGATGTAGTCCCTCTGTGCTAAATGGATTTTGCTCATCCCAAAGACAGATCACGACAATTTTGTCGTGAATGTTTTCCAATGTAATGGGGTAGGGTGTGTTGAACCAAACCGAACCTTTGGAAATGAAGTCCACATCTTTTTTTTGAGCGGTAAGACCAAGACTCAAGCAAAGAACAAAGAATAATGTGATTGTATTTTTCATGGCATAAAAAAGGGAACCACGAAGATGGCTCCCTTTATTGGTTTTTCAAAAAAACGAATACTTATTTTACTGCGTCTACCACAGCTTTGAAAGCGTCTGGGTGATTCATTGCTAAATCAGCCAAAGCCTTACGGTTCAATTCAATTCCTTTGGAGTGTATTTTACCCATAAATTGTGAGTAAGACAAACCGTGGATTCTAGCACCAGCATTGATACGGGTAATCCACAAAGCACGGAAGTTACGCTTGCGAAGTTTACGACCAATGTAAGCGTAGGTTAATGCTTTTTCAACGGCATTTTTGGCTACGGTCCATACATTCTTTCTGGATCCGAAATAGCCTTTGGCCATTTTGAGAACTTTTTTTCTTCTTTCTCTCGAAGCAACTGCATTTTTACTGCGTGGCATAATTTTTTGTTTTTTGAAGGCTGGTGGCTTGCGCGCTTATGACCAACAATCGGGTTAAACTTTTACCTTACTCTTTTATTCAATAAGCTTGAATTAGGCGAGCAATTGGGCCTTGATTGATCTAACGTCTGAAGGGTGAACGAGCGCATCATTGCCCAAACCACGCTTACGCTTGGTATCTTTCTTGGTCAAGATGTGACGTTTAAACGCCTGCTTACGCTTAATCTTTCCGCTACCGGTCAACTGGAAACGCTTCTTAGCGCCGGATTTGGTTTTTGATTTTGGCATTGTATTAGGGATTTAATTATTTCTTTTTAGGGTTGATAATCACAAACATTTTCTTACCCTCTAATTTGGGCAACTGCTCTGGTACACCCACTTCTGAGAGTTCTTGAATGAATTTCAATAGCAATATCTCACCGCGATCTTTGAAAACAATCGATCTTCCTTTGAAAAATACCCATGATCTCACTTTGTTACCTTCCTTCAAAAATTCAAGCGCATGCTTCAATTTGAACTGGAAGTCATGATCATCAGTGTTGGGACCAAAACGAATCTCTTTTACAGTAACATTGACTTGCTTAGCCTTCATCTCCTTTTGCTTCTTCTTTTGATCGTACAAGAATTTCTTGTAATCAATCACGCGGCAAACAGGAGGCGTCGCATTTGGAGAAATTTCAACCAAATCAACCTCTTGCTCTTGCGCCATTTTCAGGGCAGCAGCTGTAGGATACACCCCTTGCTCCACATTGTCCCCAACCAAACGTACCTCAGTGGCAGTAATGCGTTGGTTAATGCGGTGCTCATCCTCCTTCTCTCTTCTGAAATCTCTGCGAGGG
>JBEISW010000083.1:0-8385 GCA_040375215.1 Crocinitomicaceae bacterium
GTTCAAACAACTTATTACGCAGACGTTGATGGAGATACTTATGGAAACGCATCGAGCACGATAGCGGCTTGTGCCCCTCCAACAGGATATGTGTCCAACAGCAGTGATTGTAACGATGCCAATAGCGCGGTCAACCCAGCTGCAACAGAAATATGTAACTTGATCGACGATGATTGTGATGGAAGCATTGATGAAGGAACAGCAGTAACCCCTAGCGTGAGTATTGCTTCCAACGATGCAGACAACAGCATCTGTGCCGGAACGAGCGTGACCTTCACAGCAACGCCAACCAACGGTGGAACAACTCCTGCTTACCAGTGGAAGTTGAACGGAACCAACGTTGGAACCAACGCAGCGACTTATAGTACAACAACGCTTGCGAACAATGATGTGGTAACAGTTGATATGACAGCCAATAATACTTGTCAAACTTTACCCACTGTCAGTGGCAATAGTATCACTACAACGGTAACGAACAACGTTACGCCAAGTGTAACCATAGCAGCTAATATTACAGACATCTGTCCAGGTGGTGGAACGAGCGTGACTTTCACAGCTACCCCAACCAATGGCGGAACACCAAGCTACCAGTGGAAGAGAAATGGCAATAACATCGGAACAAACGCAACTACTTTCACCAGCACTGCATTGGCAGGAGGTGACGTAATCACAGTTGTGATGACCGCGACCAATACTTGTCAAACGGCCAACACAGCAACGAGTGCGGGAACTACGATGAATGCCTTGACGGTATACAGTTACTACCTCGACAACGATGGTGATGGCTATGGCAATCCTTCAACTGGTGTATCAGATTGTACCAATCCTGCAGGTTACGTTATGGACAACACCGATTGTTTAGACAGCAATGGTGATGTATATCCTGACGGGGCAGAGATTTGTAATGGCATCGATGATAACTGTGATGGTGTTAATGATGAGGGAGTAGAATTAACGACCTATTATTTGGACAATGATGGTGACGGTTTTGGTGGAACAGCGGGTTCTATCCAATCTTGTGATATTCCTTCTGGATACATTCAAATTGGTGGGGATTGCAATGACAACAATGTCAATGTTCGCCCAACAGCTCAAGAATTGTGTTCAACCAATTTTGATGATGACTGTGACGGATTGATCAATGAGATTTGTTTCCCAGGCAATGATAACCCTGGATTTGCAGGAAATTGTCCTTTGTCTACATCACCAACCTTTTGCAATACCATTACAGGAACCCTTCAAGCAGCAACGGCCTCAATCAATTTTGGAAGTGGTTCTCTGAGCAACAACCCTGATGTTTGGTATTATTTCACGGCCAATGGACCTGGTTTGACCATTAAATGCAATTCTTTGGTCAATAATGTTGGATTGGAATTGAGATCATCTTCTGGAGAGCTTCTAAAGTTTATGGATGCCAACAATGCGGTGGGTGATGAATACATGAATTTTGCGAATCTAAGTATTGGCAATCAGTATTACCTCAGGGTGATGAATATGCAAGTGTCAGTTCAAGGAGGAGTCTTCTCACTTTGTGCTAAACGTATTGTTCCCAGTAATTCAGCATTCAATTACACCAATGTTTTTGTTTACAATACAGGTTGTACCAATGTAGTTCCTACCAACCTAAGCACATTTGTAAGTACAACTATAATGCTTACTCCGGTAGGAGGTGGAGAAACCTTCAGTGCTTCAGGACCAACAGCACCACTGGGATCCTTTTTGTCCAATGATGGGGATGGAGTAAATTATAACACGGTATACACAGGTCAGGTTATAAAAAATGTATCCTACCCATTAGGTGATGGCACAACTGAGCTGTTATCTTTCACAACAGACGTTACAAATACTTTGAGCGTACTTCCATTGATAGATATCGATTTGGGGAACAATTATGTTTGTCCTAGATTGTGGACAGTAGGTTCTTTGATGCGTGCAGATCGTTGGATTTGCGGTGCAGTCAAATACCAATGGCGCTTTGAACAATACTTGAATGGACAACCCTATTTGATCAATGGAAACCCTGTTATCATTGAGGAATACGGACCCAATGGTTCAAGAGATATTTATACATTGGCAGCATATGGATTTTTAGCAGGCTCAGAATGGCGGGTGAAAGTTCGTCCAGTGTTCCCGAATGATGTGCATGGGGATTACGGAACGGATGAGCAATGTTTGAAATTCAAGGGAAGTTTTGCTGCAGCCCCATTGGTTGAGCAGGATGGAGATTTCTTGGATTTGGAATCCAAAATCCAATTGTATCCTAATCCTTCAAACACAGGAATGATCAATATTTTCAATGAGCAATGGATGGACACAGATGTGGCAATGATTATCATGGATGCTGCAGGAAAGATTGTAATTGAACGTTCTTATTCTGAAATAACTTCAATTCAAGAGACAGTTGGTGATTTGAGCAATGGAATGTACCTCATTCAACTAAAATGGGGCAATCAATCAGAACAATTGCATTGGATGCTGCAGCGATAATAAAGTTGAATGATTGAAATTGTTTAAAAGGGCGAGGTTTTCGCCCTTTTTTTTTATATTTACTATTGCCTTTGAGGCTATTTACCTAACCGAAGAAATTATGATTAGTCTTTGTTTTAAATCTTTCGCCCGTTTTATTGCGTCTTTAATTTTGGTGTGCGTTGTTGTATATGCCAATGCTCAAACAGCGACAGATCAGGCATCCAATTATGGTGGCACATGGATAAATGGTAACAATCAAGGAACTGGATTTGGTGCTTGGGCTTTGACAGCAGGTGCAAATTCAGGTTTTTTTATTGGCAATCCGGCCAACAATGGAATGTCCACCACACTGACAGGAACAACAGCTTTTGGCATGTATGCCACAGGAGCGGCATATGCCAATGCGTCCAGAAATATTTCTACGCCTATGGCTGTGGGAGATGCCATTAGTTTCCATTGGGCTGTGAATTGGGATGCCAATACCGGCGCTAAGGGTTTTGACTTCAAGGCAGGTGGAACAACCGTTTTTAACGTTAATATGGTTGGTAGCTCAACTATAACAGCGGGAGGAGTGTCAGCGCAGACAGCTTATGGAACAAATGCCATGATTGTTACCATGGCTAGAATTTCTTCAAGTCAATACACATTCACGCTTTCATCTAGAGATGGGCTTGCTGCATTGCATACAAATACGGTCACAATTAATTCAGCCATTGATAATATCAATTTTTACATTGGTAATCAGAATGATGCCAACGGCAATAGAAACATGTATTTTAACAATTTCAGAATTTTTAAAATTGCTCATCGTTCGAATATCGCTGCAGGAAACTGGGCAACCAATGCAAGTTGGGAGCAGAGCCATGACAATGGAGTGAGTTGGTTTGGTGCATCTGTTACACCTTCATCAGCTTTGGGAACTGTTCAAATTAGAACTGGACACAATATAACAGTAGCGGCAAACGTGACCGGTGATCAAATTACAGTGGATCAAGGTGGAACTTTGACTGTATCAGGTACCTCGGTTTTGACCATTGCCAATGGATCTGAGGCGATTGATTGTTTGGTGAATGGTTTATTGGTGAATACCAGCTCGGGAAATCCCTCAGTGAATACAACAGCAGGAAATTTGACTTTTAGTGCAACGGGAGAATATCAGCACAATGTAGTTGGAACAGGCGGCACCATTCCGCTTTCTACTTGGCAGAACGGTTCAACTTGCAGAATAATGGGCATGACTTCATTTACTTCCATTGGCAACATTGGTCAAACTTATCATCATTTGATTTGGAATTGTCCCAACCAAACCAGTTCTGTAAATTTTGTTGGTGCACTGACTACAGTCAATGGAGATTTCACCATTACAGATACGGGAACGGGCAAAATTGTTTTGACGGCAGGCACTTCTGCCAATTTGGCCATCGGAGGAAGCTTAATTCTGAATAACACAATTGCAGGGCATGGCGCAGTCTTGGATATGGCCAGTGGCAATTCAGCTTCCTCTATCATCACACTTTCCGGGGGCTTAACAATGAACTCAGGGACGATCACGGCTTCCAATACTACTAATCCAAGAGATATTTATTTTTCAGCCAACAATGGATCTGTCCAGAACATCAATCAGATTTCTGGAACGCTTTCTGGATCCATCAATTGGTATGTGAGCAATAGCAATGGATCTATGGTTCGTTTGCTCAGTGATATGACATTCACCAACGGAGGGTCTTTTGCAATTGATGCAGGATCGACAATGGATTTTGGAACTTTTGCCTTAAAAGGCACAGTATTGGCAGCTGCCACGTTTACGGCAGCAAGCACTTCACATTTGATTTCTGCCAATACTGCTACCTTGGGTTGTTTCCAAACATCGGGAACTACAGGATCAGTACAAGCCGCATTTGCTTCTCGAATATATACTGGAGCGAGTTATACATTCAATGGAACCAATCAACAATGGACGGGAAATGCCTTGACTTCAAGTATAGGTAGTTTGACAATTAACAATACAGGCACCACCAGCTCTTTGGTGAATGTGACCAATGCGTTTAATATATCTGGTGTTTTAACTTTAACCAGCGGCATCCTCAATATTGGAAATAATAGTGTCACTCTGACCAATAGTGCTGCCAACTCGTTGCTGGGAGGATCAAGTACAGCTTATGTCAGAACCGGTAATGCCAGTACCACACTGGGAAGATTTGGTCGGGCAATAGCCACCACGGGTCTTCCAATTACTTATTTGCTTCCTGTTGGAAATAGCACTTCCTACATGCCTGCAACCTTTACTTTCACTGCCAACTCATTGGCCAGAAATATTACCATTTTTGCCATGGATGGTACGCACTCATCATTGTCTGCAGCAACCAATTACCTGGCCAATCGACATTGGATTACTTCCTTAAGTAATGGAACTGGTACATATAGTTACATGTCTACATTTGGATTTTCGGCTGCAGACGTAGTAGGTGGATTTAGTACTTTGAAATTGTATCGCGCATCAAATTCATATACCGATGCTGGAAGTTCGGCGACAGCGACATCTGTGACGTCAGGTGCCTTGGATCAAACAACGGGAGCTCTTTCCTCCAGTGTGGCTTGGACTGCATTGGGCAACGGGGCTGCCTTGACAAATCAAACAATTACCTTTAACCCACTGACCGCTACAACCTATGGCTTTTCCACTACATTGACTTTAAATGCAACAGCATCCTCGGGATTAGCGGTGAGTTATACCGTCATAAGCGGACCTGGAAGTGTATCAGGAAATACATTAACCATTACTGGAGCAGGAAGCATTGTTATTCAAGCCAATCAATCAGGTAATGCCACATACAACCCTGCATCTCCTGTATCACAAACATTGTTGGTAAACCCAAAGAATTTAACCGTTTCTGGAGCCACTGCACAGAATAAACTTTATGATGGCAATGCCAATGCCACCATCACTGGTGCAACATTGGTAGGTGTTGTTGGTGCTGATGTGGTAACCGTTTCAGGTGGAGGAACTTTTGCTCAGTCCAACGTAGCCAATGGAATTGGAGTCACAGCCTCGTTGACGCTCTCTGGAGCCCAATCGGCAAATTATACTTTAACACAACCAACAGGACTTTCTGCAAACATTACCCAAGCCAGTCAAACCATCACTTTTGGCGCGCTGACCAGTGTCCAGGTGGGTGGAGCAAATTTCAATTTAACAGCAACAGCATCTTCTGGACTAACTGTAACCTATATAAGTTCAAATACAGCTGTCGCAACAGTTTCAGGCAATGTGGTAACTATTGTAGGCATTGGTACTACACTGATTACAGCATCGCAGTCAGGCAACACCAATTATGCGCCAGCAACTGATGTCAGTCAAAATTTAGTGGTTACACCAGGTTCATTGGTTTCTTGGGATATGAGCACCTTAGCAGGGGGGCTGAACAATTTTGGCACTTCTCCTTTGAACGGAGTTTTGGCTTCCAATCTGGTTTCAGGGCAATTGCTAAGAGGTGCTGGTGTGTCTACTACTGGCACTGGTGCATCTCGTGGATGGGGAGGCGTCAATTGGTCTCAGTCTGCTACAGCTCCGACGACTTCAACATCATACATTGACGTCGCTGTACGCGTTTCACCGGGTTATGCCATTAGCTTGTCTCAGATCAATTCATTTGGATACCGTCGTTCATTAACTGGTCCCTCGAATGCAGTTCTTTCATACTCATTGGATGGAGTTACTTTTTCTAATATTTCGACCTTAGCATTTCCGACCTCCACCGCTGGTGGGGCAACACATAGCGCGGTTGATCTGTCATCAATTGCAGCGCTTCAATCGGTCAACAATTGTTCTACTGTAACCTTTAGAATTACACCTTATGGAGCTTCAGGGGTAAATGGAACTTTTTATATCTATGATGTGAACGCTGCAACAACGCCTGATTTTTCAATAGCAGGCTCTGTTGCTGCATTGGTATTAGACCCTGCCGTGAGCATTACAAGCAATGATGCTGACAATGTATTTTGTACTGGCACCAGTGTAACCTTTACGGCATCTGCATCAGCTTCAACACCTATTTTGTACCAATGGAAATCGGGTGGGGTCAATATTCTGGGAGCCACCTCCTCAACCTATTCCTCTTCATCTTTGTCCTCAAGTACAATAACGGTTTCAATAGATGCATGTAGTGAAACATCCACGTCAAACGGTTTGAGCAACACAGTACTAACGACCCCATCTATGTCAGCATGGTCATCATCAGGATCTAACGTTTGCGCAGGTACAACACCAACTTTCACGGCCAGCGGAGCCACTACTTATGACTTTTTCTTAAATGGTGTTTCGCAGGGTGCCGCATCAACCACTTCTGCATATACACCAAGTAATGCTTTGGTTGCTGGAGATGTTGTTTGTGTAAGGGGGTACGACCCACTTCCATTCACCATTGATGGGAATCTAAACGATACTTATTGGGGAGCACCTTTAGCAACTTCTGCTTCAGGACCGGTATCCAGTGGATTTGGTGCAAATAGAATAGATGCCTTGTATTTGAAAAATGGTTTTGGTTATTTGTTTGGAGGAATAGCTGGAAGCTTGGTGAATAACTCGGGCAACAAAGTATTGATGTTCATTGATAGCAAGTCAGGAGGTTTTAACAATCTAGGCAGCTGGGTTTTCAGATCAAATGCTCCTTACAATTCAATCAAGAATCTTAACGGAGGCATTCAGTTTGATGCAGGTTTTGAGCCCGACTTGATCATGGGAATCAATATTGCCAACGATGTTTTGTTTTTTGATTTGTATGATATGACAACCAATACCAATTACTTTTTGGGATCAACGGCTGGAAGCATGTATGCATATCAGGCCAATACAGCTACTGGGGATTTTACCAAAGGATTTGAGTTTTCAATTCCAATCAATTATTTGGGTAACTATGGAGCTTCCATCAAAACCATGGCCATGGTTGTGAATGATCCTGGCTTTTCATCTGCAACAACCCTTAGCAATCAGTTCTTGAGCCCGGCAGGCGCTGCTGAAGGCAACTATGGAAATGGCAATGTGAACTTTGGTTTGGCCACGCCCAATGCCGTAAATTATTCTGTAATTTCTGACTGTTATGCTGAGCAGTGCTTCACAGTGGCTTCTTCTTTTACGCCGGCAGTATCTATCGCATCCGACGACGCAGACAATAGCATCTGCTCAGGAACCAGTGTAACCTTCACGGCAACGCCCACCAACGGCGGAACAACACCTGCTTACCAGTGGAAACTGAACGGCGCAAACGTAGGAACCAATGCCACCACCTATACCAATGCAGCACTAGCGAACAACGATGTAGTGACGGTTGTATTAACTGCCGACAACGCTTGTCAAACATCGGCTACAGCGAATGGCAACAACATCACCACTGCGGTAATCAATACCGTTACTCCAAGTGTTGCCGTCACTTCAGACGATGCAGACAACAGTATCTGTTCAGGAACGAGTGTTACTTTCACAGCAACAGCTACCGACGGAGGAACCACACCAGCTTACCAATGGAAGCTGAATGGAGGCAATGTTGGCACCAATTCCACAACTTATACGAACAGTGCTTTGTCCAATGGTGATGAGGTCACTGTTGTCTTAACTGCCAACAACGCTTGTCAGACGTCGTCAACCGCCAATGGCAATAGCATCACAACAACGGTTAACAGCAATGTTACCCCAAGTGTCTCGATCGCTTCAGACGATGCAGACAACAGCATCTGTTCAGGAACAAGTGTGACTTTCACTGCTACACCAACCAACGGAGGAACAACACCTGCTTACCAATGGAAGTTGAACGGAACCACTGTTGGAACGAACGCAACCACTTACACCAATACAGCACTAGCGAACAATGATGTAGTAACGGTTGTGATGACCGCCAATAACACTTGTCAATCAACACCAAC
>JBEISW010000235.1:0-3719 GCA_040375215.1 Crocinitomicaceae bacterium
ATGCAACCACAATTCTCTTGCGCTGGGAATTGGATCATCAAATAAATCAGGTAGGTAGAGAACACCAAAGTAACAGCAATGGCAGCATTGATGATTGGCTTACTTTCATAGTTCATGATGAGTAAAATACCAAGCATTAACTCCAGACTGATGAGCAATCTGGCGAGTATCATGGCCAAAACTTCCGACACCCCCAAATGATAGCCCAAATCCAACTCTAACAGCTCAATCGGATACAGTTTGAGTATGGCTGAGGCTATAAACAGCAATCCGAGAACAAACGAAAAAATGATTTTTACAGCATTCATGTATTTCAAAAAAAAAGGGTTATCTCAGTCTGAGATAACCCCAATTAAATAATTTTAAAAATTACTTCAATTTACATTCAACTTTTGTTGTAATGCCATCAACAGTTGATTGCGCAACATTTCCTTTGGCACATGTCTCTTCAGCATCTTTTTTCTTTGCTTCGAAAGTTGATGATGCACTTGTAGAACCATCAAATAAAATGCTTCCAGAAATGGTTGATGTGCACTCACAAGTGTAAGTCTTCTCGCAAGATGCGAATGTCACTGCTACCAAAGCGATAGCAACAATAGATAATACTTTTTTCATGTTAATTAATTTTTAGTTTTTCAAACATATCAGATTCAAATGTTAAAACCAAACAATTGTCATGATTTTTCCAATAAAAATGGATGAGCCCAATATAAATAACTCCCATTCAAAACACCTCTTTGATCCTCTATGACAACTTCTGTTTCCTCCACTTTAATTTCCGCACCGTTAGTCCATTCCAACATGGCACGTGAGATATCCGCTTGTTGATTACCTCTAATCCAACACCTGCGTCTCAATTTAAAACCTTTGTCTTCCGCTATGATTTCCCAAGCTTTTACCCGATCCAACGGCAGCACAACCGCTACACTTCCAGAATCCGTGGTAATCATAGTATTTACATTTGACCAAAATTCTTCCGGTGGTAGGAACCGCTCCTGCCGCGCCATGTTGCGCTCAGGAATGGATGATGATATCTTATCCTGAAAATAAGGAGGGTTGCAGATGATGGCATCATATTGTTGAGAATCTTTTTGGGATAGGAAATTACCGAGTCTGGCATTCAATCTGTCCCGAAAAGGGGATTGCTCAAAATTGTATTCAGCCTCTTGCTTTGCCTTCTCCTCCAATTCTATCGCATCGATTTGGGCATGATCAAATCTTTGTGCCAGCATCAAAGCCAATATGCCACAGCCAGTTCCAACATCCAACATTCGACTTGGATTGGTTGTATCAAAAGCCCACGAACCCAGCAGCACAGCATCTGTCCCGACTTTCATCGCCGCATCGCGGTGCCTTATTTTGAATTGCTTAAAAGTGAAAATATCATCCCTCATTGGACTTTCTTTCACCCCACGTTTCGTAACCTGCACTTTGTATTTTTCTGTCTTCCGGTATCTCCCGTAAAGGCTCGCAAGGAATCAACGAGTCATGCAGCTCTTTGGGCAATCGCTGGTACCAAGCCGTGCCCTCTTGCTTCCAAGCCAACATTTCATCCGTTACTTCTTTCACTTTTTTGGCAGGATTGCCTACCATGACACTTCTATTTTCAACTGCTGTATTGGCCGGCACAAAAGTCAGTGCACCAATGATGCATTCATCGCCGATCTCGCATCGATCCATCACCACCGCATTCATCCCTACCAATGTATCTCTTCCAATATTGGCTCCATGAATAATAGCACCATGACCAATGTGCGCTCCCGCCTTCAAAGTAATGGCCACCCCAGGAAATTGATGTATCGTGCAATTCTCTTGAACATTGCAGCCATCTTCAATCACAATCATTCCCCAATCTCCTCTAATGGCCGCTCCTGGACCGATGTAAACATCCTTTCCAATAATGACATTACCCGTTACTACGGCCTGTGGATGCACAAAGCTCGACTCATGCACTACAGGAATGTACCCGTTAAAAGCGTATATCATGCTCGCTCGATTACCATGGCATAGCCTTGTCCAACACCAATACACATCGTGCACAAGGCATATTTCTTTTGTCGCAAATTCAATTCAATGGCCGCGCTGTTCACAATGCGCGCACCACTCATCCCCAGCGGATGTCCCAATGCAATGGCTCCTCCATTGACATTGATTCTTGGATCACTATCCGCCAATCCCAATGATCGCGTGCAAGACAAGACTTGTGCAGCAAAGGCTTCATTCAACTCAATGATATCCATGTCGTCCATGGTCAATCCTGCTCTCTTCAATGCCAACTTAGAGGCCTCCACAGGGCCAATGCCCATGATTCTTGGTTCTACCCCACTGATTCCGGTAGATACTATTCGCGCCAATGGCTTAGCGCCAGTCTTCTTTAACCCGTTGTCATTCATGACAAACAACGCAGCCGCTCCATCATTTAATCCTGATGCATTTCCTGCCGTAACCGTGCCTCCTTTTCTGAAGGCCGCTTTTAACCCATTCAACACTTCGAGCGAACTATTGGACTTGATGAATTCATCCTGCGAAAAAATCTTGGGTTCACCTTTTTTCTGTGGAATAGCCACAGGAACAATCTCTTTCTCCCATCTTCCTTCCTGCTGCGCTCGTGCTGCTTTGTGTTGCGATGCCAATGCAAAAGCGTCTTGGTCTTCTCTTGAAATGTTGAATTGCTCCGCCAAATTTTCAGCCGTTTCTCCCATGGCTTCCACGCCATAATCCTCTTTCATTTTGGGATGAACAAAGCGCCATCCAAAACTGCTATCAAACATCTGCGCATCTCTACCAAAAGCGCTGCTGGTCTTGGAAATAACCCAAGGCCCTCTGGTCATGTGCTCTACTCCGCCCGCTACCATCACATCACCTTCACCGCAATGCACAGCCCGCGCTGCATGCGCAATGGCATTCATTCCTGATGCGCACAAACGATTGACTGTTTCACCGGGAACGGTCACTGGGTAACCAGCCAGCAATAATGCCATGCGCGCTACATTTCGATTGTCCTCACCCGCTTGATTGGCGCATCCCATGATGACATCATCAATCATGGATGGATCAATGTTACCATGTTTTTCAATCAGCGCTTTCAATACATGCGCTGCCAAATCATCCGTTCTAACGGGGGCCAAAGTTCCTGCAAAATTTCCTATCGGTGTTCTGACACCCTCTACGATGTAAGCGTTCATAATCTCATTTGATTTCCTGCAAAGATGATAGAAATCCTTATTAGTTTTGAAACATGCATAGAAAAGATAGACCATTGATTTTGGTCACCAACGACGACGGCATCACCGCCAAAGGTATACACGCATTAACACTCGCCATGTCCACTTTGGGAGATGTCGTTGTTGTTGCACCTGACAAACCCCAAAGCGGAATGGGTCATGCGGTGACCATTCACCACCCCATTCGCGTCAATGACGCTGAAGTGCCTTATGCAAAAAAAGCCTTTTCTTGTAGTGGAACACCCGTGGACTGTGTGAAGATAGCGTTGTACACTTTGTTGGACAGAAAACCCGACCTCATCGTCAGTGGCGTGAATCATGGTTCCAATTCTTCCATCAATGTCATTTATTCCGGCACCATGTCCGCTGCCATAGAAGGTGCTGTAGAAGGTATTCCATCCATAGGTTTCTCACTGCTAGACTATAGCCTAGACGCTGATTTTACAGCCTCTCAAAAAGTAGCCATTCACTTGGCCAAGCAAATGTTAGCCGATG
>JBEISW010000361.1:0-1857 GCA_040375215.1 Crocinitomicaceae bacterium
GGATTGCGGTTCACGTTTCCAAACTTTAGCCCCCATTGACTGCGTTTCGTCAATGGGTTGGCCTACTTCAATCAATGGTAAATCGTTGCTTTCTATTACCCAATCATAATCCATGTAATGAAGGACAATGTTTCCTTCACTGCAAATAAATTCTTTATTGGATCCAGGAAGTTGACTTGTTGGATATTCCAATTTTGTTGTACCATAGGTCAACCGTTCTGCATCAGCATTTGTGCTCAGCAAAAAGTGCAATGATTCTTTTTCGAGCGTAGAGTCTTTTTCAATCTTGACATTGATTTCAATCTCACCGGCTTTCTTGTTCAAGCGGTATTCCCAGTCTGCTGTCATTTGACCAATGTCCGTATTCCACTCGCCATGAACTTGAATATTTTGCAAGCTGTCATTGTCTGTTTGTGATGGAATGGTAATGGTTGGAAAACAATACTTGGTTGGATTAATTCCTATGCAATAAACAGGGGAGAAAACAGGAAGAATTCAAGATTCATCATGAATCTTTCAAATATTGGACCCATGCTGGTTGGCTTTTCAATGGGGATTGTTTGGGTGAACATTGACTTTTCATTATTCAATTTCAATCCACTAATTCCTCCAGTCACTGGATTGATGTGCATGAATTGAATGGGAATGATTTTGCCATGATTTAAACTAGATTCTCTTTCTCTTTCTCTTTCTGTTTCTGTTTCTGTTTTTGTTTCTGAATACCGATTGATTACGTTCTCAATTTCTTTCAGCTTGTGTTTTGCTTCGGTCAAGAATGATTTTTTGTAATGCCATTGCTGGGTAGTAAATGGAGAATAAGGATCTGAGATACTGCACCATGATCCCCATGTATGCTCATGGTAAAGCACGATATCCCGATGAATGGAGTAAAAGTCAATGAAGGGCGACTTGTCTCTTTCTGTGTTGTTCCATCGCTCTTCCAGTTGCAAAAGCCTTTGTACCACCTGTCTAATCTCTATTTCCTCTTTTGCAGTGGACAGTGCGCCATCTTCCCAGTACGGCGAAATTTCACCGCCATATACATGAGCTATGGCCTCATCGTTTTTCTCCATTTTAATGTAAAGTTGGTCCAATGAGGCAATGGAGAGGGTAGGGCTGCTGTATACATTGTTCCAATTTTGAACAAAGGTGTGCAGGGTAGTGTCCACCGGTCCGTTGTCTGCATTTTTGGTGTAACGCAATTGCACAAGGTCAAGCGGATACTTTTTAGCAGTCAATTCATCTGCATATTTGGCAATGCGTTTTTCCCATTGAAACTGTTTCTCATTGTCCTGAATATTGTGAAAATAAGAGTAGCCTTTTCCAGCAGTCCACACCAAAACTTTTTCTTGGGAGGTTTTATTGGGATGCCAATAAAAATAAGTATCTCCAGTTTGTTCAATCACGCTACCAACGCGATCTCCATGATCCGCATGTTTTTCAACATAATTGGGCCCCAAGGAAAGGAAAGGGATGTTATTTTGTACGTAATTATTGAGCGCTGAATAAGTAATCCCAGGGATGTCGGTTATCATGGCATTTCGGATATCCCTTCCTGTAATCGATTGAAGTTTCTGTGCATATTCCAATGTCCATGGCAATTCTTCTGGATGGCACAGCCCATTGAGAATATTGGCATAATTGGCGGATAGAACCAAATTTCCACTTTTGACATAAAATACAAACTGGTTTTTCTCCTGCTCGCTGGCTACTTTCATAAAATTTTCTACCGCCCACAAAGATTCTATGTGCCAATACACCTCTTGACTTTCAGCCTTGGCCTTTTCAATCCATCGCATGGCGGACCGAATATTCTTGGTTTGAATTCTTTCTACCTCCGTTTGGTGATGAGAATAC
>JBEISW010000076.1:0-8767 GCA_040375215.1 Crocinitomicaceae bacterium
AGATAAGACCAATCAAGTGATGCGGTTGTTGACCATTATCACAACCATTTTCGTTCCGCTTACCTTTATCGTTGGCGTGTATGGGATGAACTTTGAAAACATGCCTGAATTAAAATGGGGCAATGGTTATTATCTGACTTGGGTAGTCATGGTCATCATTACTCTTTTGCAGCTGAGATGGTTTAAGAAGAACCGTTGGATCTAGCTTGTCTTGTTGCCCAAATAGGCCTCAAATTGATTGTCTTTTTTAACAACGCTAACATGTTCTTTTAAATTGGTAGAAAGCGTCAATCCCACCACATTGGCGAAGATTGGGAAAATGCGGTGCTCTCTATTGACCAAGGTGGCAACGGATATTCTGCTAGGCTCCGCCTCTAAAATGAAATGGGTCGCATGAAGCAATGTCAATCCTGAATTGATGACATCATCAACAATGACAATGGATTTCTTCTTCAATTGTTCAGTTTTTCCACTGAATTGAAAACTTGCTTTGGATTTTCCTTTTTCGAAAAAGATACTCTCCAAACGACAAGGAATGTCTGTATTGGATTTGAAAAAATGAAACAGGGTTTGAGCAATCTCAAACCCCATTTCTTTAATACCGATGAAAATCACTTCATGTTGTGTCCCATAGTGCAGCTCGATCAACTCTTGCGACATGCGCAATAGTTTTTGTTCTACTTGCTGGCCATTGAGTATGAGTGATTTTTCCATTGTCTTATATTACAAGTGGATGACCTCACCGTAAGCTGCTGCTGCGGCTTCCATGATGGCTTCGCTCATTGTTGGGTGAGGATGAACCGTCTTGATAATGGCTTCTCCAGTGGTTTCCAATTTGCGCAATGCTACGCATTCTGCAATCATTTCGGTAACGTTGGCACCAATCAAATGTGCACCCAATAACTCGCCATATTTAGCATCAAAAATCAATTTGACAAAACCATCCTTGGTTCCGCCTGCCGACGCTTTTCCGGATGCGCTAAAAGGAAACTTTCCAATTTTTAATTCATATCCAGCTGCTTTGGCTGCTTTTTCCGTGTAACCCACGCTGGCAATTTCTGGGCTGCAATACGTACATCCTGGGATGTTGTTGTAGTCCAAGGCCTCTGGGTGGTGTCCCGCAATTTTTTCAACACAAATAATCCCTTCAGCAGATGCGACGTGCGCCAATGATTGACCAGGAACACAATCTCCAATAGCATAGTAACCGGGGATATTCGTTTGGTAAAACTTGTCTACAACAATTTTACCTTTATCAGTGACAATACCTACTTGCTCTAAACCGATGTTCTCAATATTGGCAACTACACCAACAGCACTCAATACGATATCGGCTTCAATGATTTGCTCTCCCTCTGCTGTCTTCACTTTTACTTTACAGCCTTTACCTGATGTATTTACTCCTGTAACTTCGGCGTTGTTTAATATGTCAATGCCTTTAGATTTGAAAGTCTTGCTTAACGCCTTAGAAACATCTTCATCCTCCACAGGCACGATGTTGGGCATGTACTCTACGATGGTCACTTTGGTACCCATTGTATTGTAGAAATAAGCAAACTCAACACCAATAGCACCGCTTCCCACAATGACCATGCTCTTGGGTTGTTCAGGCAATGTCATGGCTTCGCGATAACCTATAATCTTTTTGCCGTCTTGCTTTAGATTGGGCAATTCTCTGGATCTTCCTCCGGTTGCAATGATGATATTGTTGGCAGAAATTTCAGACACCTTGCCGTCAGCAGCAGTAACTTGAACTTTCTTTCCAGCCATTACTTTTCCGGTACCCATGATGACTTCAATCTTGTTTTTCTTCATCAAAAATTGAACACCTTTGCTCATGCCTTCCGCCACTCCGCGGCTTCTCTTCACTACAGCATCAAAATCATGCTTGGCATCAGAAACCTGAATGCCATAATCATTGGCATGTTGGATGTATTCAAACACGTTGGCACTTTTTAAAAGGGCTTTGGTTGGGATACAACCCCAATTCAAACAGATACCGCCAAGTGCTTCACGCTCAATCACAGCAGTCTTTAATCCCAATTGGCTGGCACGAATGGCGGTTACATATCCACCAGGTCCACTTCCCAAAACAATAACGTCAAATTGCATACTTTGAATTTTTGGCGAAGATAAGTATTAATCACAAAACAAGTTACCTTTGACACGTGAAAAGAAAGCCGTTTTTCCATCTTGTAACCGCCCTGTTTTTGGCAATGGGATGGTTGGGCTTTCAGACGTGGCAATCCATTCACAGGTATCACGATCATTATTTACATGGGGAGACCGAAGAGCATGGGTCTTGTCAAATGTGTGAGTGGGAAGTCCCATTGGTTGAGTTGTCGGAAACACTTGAATTGACTTTTATCTCCATAGAGATTCCATGTGTTGGTGATTCTGATTTAGTAATCTCATTGTTTGATTCAGTCATATTGAGTCCAACAGGAAGAGGTCCTCCTCATTGGATTGCATGACATCCTTCCCTCGGGAATAGCTAATTTTTTTAAATCTATTTATCATGTTTCAAGATGAAAGCAACTTTTATATTGTTGCTGTTTTGGATGTGTATTGAGGTTACTTGGAGTCAAGACTCAATTCCTCGGCAGGAGGGAAGGGTGCTTGAGATCAAGGGGCATTGGTTCACTTTTCAAGCGCAAGATTTTTTCAGTTCGATGAAAGTCGATCCCGGTATGTTGTCCCAACAGCGAGGTGGGCAATTGTCCAATACGCTCACATTTTTACCTGGAGTCTCAGCCTTGTCAACAGGTGTTGGTATTGCCAAGCCAGTTATTCGTGGTTTTTCTGGAGCGCGCGTTGCAGTTATCGACATGGGAATAAGGCAAGAAGGCCAACAATGGGGTAATGACCATGGTTTGGAATGGGATCAGTTTAGTATTGGTAATCTGACCATTGTCAAAGGCGCAGCCAGTATGGAGTTTGGCGGAGACGCTTTGGGCGGTGCCTTGGTTATTGAACATGAACCATGGCCAGAGAATAAGAGCAGTTCTCAAATTTTGGCAGTTGTATCCAATAACAACAGACAGCGTGGTTGGTCGGTATTCCATCAACAGGTTTTGAAACTTTCAAATGGAGTTAGCGCTCGCTGGGGAGCCCGAATTACCCGATTGTCAACAGATGATTATCGCGTTCCAGTGGATTCATTTACTTATCTGAACCGAACGTTGCCTTTGAAAAATGGCGTACTAAGTAATACAGCCACCCAGGAGAATCACATCACTGCATTTAGTGAATGGCGATTTCCAAACGGAGGTTTGCGTTCTCTCCGATTAACCTATCGGTTGAATGATACGCAATCCGGACTGTTCCCTGGTTTTGTAGGGGTACCTACCATGCAGTCCGTTGCTGGAGATGGTGACAAAAGCAATTTTTCATTGCCGCGCGTCAATAACCTGCATCAAAAATTATTGTTGGCCATGCAATTCAAAGCTGGTGGTGATTTTATACGGATGAATGTTGGATTTCAGCGAAGCAATAGGGTGGAGTTGTCTAGACCTCATCAGCCTGGATTTGTCCCATTTAATGCGGATTCCCTTTCTTTGGGTTTGACTTTGAATACAACGCAGTGGAACCTAGGAAAGGATTGGATCTTACCCAATGCGTGGCGGTTGAAAACAGGGTTGCAATTTCAATTGAAACAAAACGAGGTCCGTGGAAATGAATTTTTAATCCCCGGTTTTAATCAGCATCAGCAAGCTTTTTTTGCAACAATAGTTGATCAAACCAAATTTCAATTTCATCAATTCTTGGGATTCAGAGTGGAGCAGGGTGGTATTGTCATTAAGGGGTATCAACAGCCTTGGTACGATGTTGACCAACCTACGGATAGTGTGTTGGTTCGGGCTCTGCCATTTGCCAAGCGCAGCATGGGTTGGGCTGCACAATATGGATGGACTTGGAATGGGCCAAAGGATTGGCAAGTTCATTCTGTTTTGGGGAAGGTTTATAGAATTCCACAAATCAATGAATGGGCGATTAATGGGATACACCACGGATCTCATCGTCATGAGAAAGGTAATGCTGAATTGAAATGGGAATCTGGATATCAGTGGGATGCCAATGTGATGAAAGAGTGGGAAAATGGACATGCTCAACTGACAGGTTTTGTTGCTTATTATGACAACTTTATTTTCCTTGCTCCTCAATCGTATTTTTCAGACCTTCCCGATGGTGGTCAGGTTTACGCATATCTTCAGAGAGAAGTGCTCTGGACTGGAGGGGAATTGTTTCTGGATTGGCATCCTTTGAATTGGTGGAATGCTGACATTTCATTGGAAGCTTTGTACACGCGTGAGATACAAACAGGACTAGGACTGCCTTTTGTGCCACCCATTGTAATGAAGTTCAATCAGCGATGGTCTTGGATTAAAGGCAATCATCATGAATGGGCTTTTTTGATCAATATGCGTAATGCTTTTGATCAAAATAGGGTGAGCAGAAATGAGAGAGCCACTCCTGGTTATTTTGTTATAAACGCCAATTTGCAATACAGCTATAAATGGTTCAATCAACGCTCTATTTCATTTGTATTGCAATGTAACAATGTAAACAACTCTGTTTACTACAATCATCTAAGCCTATACCGCCCCATGAATTTGGCAGAGCAAGGACGGTGGATACAGGGTACAATGGCTTTGAATTTTTAAATCAAAATCAAGTAAAATCAAGTAAAATCAATTAAAAAATGAATAAAATGAAAGTTAATATGAAAATGCAATGGGTTGTAATGGGAATGATGGTATTGACCATTTTCTCTTGTAAACCAGAAGAAGTCCAGGATGTTGAGCGTCCAGTGATTAACAGCGTGATGGTAAATAGTGTTCAGCAAGAAACACATGAATTAACAGCAGGGAACAGCTTTGTTGTTCAAGTGGGATTGACAGATAATGAAGATTTGAGTCAGCTCAAGATTAATGTACATTCTGCCGACGATGGTCATGGACATGTTGATTTACCGGGATATGAAGGGTTAGAGAATGTGGGCTTGTGGTCTTACTCTAGGGTTTTTGATTTGTCTGGCACTGCATCTTCACCAACATCTACCATCGCCATTCCTGATACCATAACGGGCATTTGGCATTTGGAGATTATGGCCATAGACAAAGCGGGTAACGAATCGGATGAAAAAGTATACAACTTGGTTGTTCTCCCTTAAAAACTCATGGCCCAACGCAGGTTGATTCTGCGACCAGTGAGGTAGGTTGGAATACCGTACATTCTGCCATTCACATCCTCTATCCACTGGTGATTGATGATATTGTTTACACCAAGAAGATTAAACACTTCTAATGAAATGGTTCCACTCTTGAAAAAACGGGTGGAACCATTTTTCTTTTTGGTGGTGAACAAATCACGTGAAAATCCAATATCAGTTCTGAAGTATGATCGGGTGCGCAAAACGTCCAAATAGCGCTCTCCGCCTGGAGGTCCGTATGGCACGCCTGTAGAAAAGTAAAGATTGACTGTTGCTTTGTACTTTGGATTGCGCGGCATCTCGTCCATGAATAGCAAAGAGAAACTGAAACGTTGATCGGTGGGTCTTGGAATGTATCCTGGTGTTTGAAGGATGGAGTCTACAGCAACATCATCGATGGTGAATCCGCTGTAAATCGTATCTCCAGATTGATTGAGATAAAGATAATATTGGTCATCTAAAAGGTCTTCTTCCGTTTTTAAATAAGATGCTCTGATCCATGATTGAACACCTGGAATGAACTCCCCATTGACCATAGCATCTGCGCCATAAGCAAAGCCTTTGGCATTGTTGGTGGCATAATATCTTTGACGTACATTCTCTATTTCATAGGGAATCAAATTGTCAAACTTTTTGTAATACAATTCACCAGTGAATTTGAATGGTCTTGTCCAAGATCGAAATACAAAGTTGGTTCCTAGGATGTAATGGATGCTGCGTTGTGCGCGTATTTCAGGGTTGATGTTGCCTTGAAAATTTCTCATTTCTCTGTAGAATGGTGGCTGGTAATAATATCCCCAAGCGGCGGTAATGACCATGTCTTTTCGGACGGTATCCACTCCGTTCTCATTCTTTCTTGTTCCCAGCCATGTTGGTGTATAAGACAAATTCATTCTTGGGCCAGTGACCGTTTGATCAGAGAAACTCCAGTGATTGGCCCTCAGTCCTGCTGTGATGGAGAAAGCATCACCATCACCCCACTCATGTCGCCAGCTGTCTTGAATAAATGCTGAATATCGCTGAGAAGTGACATTGTTGGTGGCTTTAATTCTATCTTGAAAAGCAATCAGTTGTTGTTCTTGAAGGTTGGGATTGGTATAACCAATGCTATCATTGGGGCGACTAGCCGCATAACCAGCACTATCAATCATGGTCCATTCATAGAGTCTGTCTACTATGGTTTCGGAGGAAGCATCTATTCCCCAGTTGAGGAGGTGCCTTTGCTTTTCCCATTCCTTGAATCCTTTCAATGAGGCTTGATATACCTGGGCGTTGAGGTCGTTTCTACCGTGATTTAAGAACGCACCCACGCCCCTGTTGCGAAGCACTTCCCCAAATTCATCAGACCCCAAATCTCTATCCAATTCATCCAAACGATAGGCTCCTAGAATATCAAAGTGTTCTGATTCGGAAGTTTGAAATGTGCTTAAAGTCAAACGAATTTGAGATGATTCACTTGGATTGTATCGGGTGCTGAAGGCATTAAAAGATGTTCTGAATTGTGTTTTTTCTTGACCTTCAAAATAAACGGTAAGTCTAATGGCTTCATTGATGTTTCCGGCATCCGTTTGTCGCGTAGCAGGCTGAAACTGGTATTGATTGGAAGAGAGATTGGTCAGCCAGCTGAATTCAAGCGGCCCATAATTCCCCAAGGGACGCCAGGTGATGTAATTCTGCCAATCCAAGAATCGGGGCTGATAATCACCGGAAACATCCATGCTATTGAGGATGTATGAATAATCGCGGTAGCGAAGTCCAGTGTTGTAAGTCCATTTTTTGTTTTTGGTTATGTCCATGAATTGGATTTGACCTCCCAACAATCCCAATTGTAGATTACCAGAAAAAGAGTCGGGTCTCGCATATTGAATGTCCAATACAGAACTCATTTTATCTCCAAATTTGGCTTGAAATCCACCAGCGCTGAATTCAACTTTGCGCACCATATCTGGGTTGGGAAAACTCAATCCTTCTTGCTGACCTGCACGAACCAGGAAAGGGCGGTAAACTTGAATGTCATTGACATAGATAAGATTTTCGTCAAAGCTTCCACCTCGCACATTAAAACTAGAGCTCAATTCAGAAGGGAAGTTTACTGGAGCTTGAATCAAGTAGGCTTCGATGCCTTGATTGATGGTGGGGAGTTTGGTGGGGAGCTTGGTAGAAATGGTGATGATTTGATTTTCTTGGTTTCTTTTGTCTACCACCTCAAGACCTTTGTTCATTACGGTGGCGTCATACATGATTTCCACCTCTTTGATTTCTCCTGAGCGAAGATTGAAAATGGTTTCTTTGGGTTCACTGCCAATTCCTTTTACGGAAACAATGATCTCTAATTCAGCAGGAATAAAAAGAGTGAACTTTCCAAATGCATCAGTAACCGTTCCGTTTTTGAGATTGTCCTTTTGAATCAAAGTAACCCCAGGTATACCTTCTCCTGATGGATTTACGACAATGCCTTTCAATGTGGCATTTTGCGACCATGTGGTTATTGACAATAAGAAAAAAGTTAAACCAAGTAAATACTTCACGCTCTAAATTTAATTCGGGAACGGATTAGTAACGGAAATTATGAGATTTATTATCTCACTTTTGACGTTTTGGTCTGAATCCACCAATGAAGGATCTCCAAGCGTCATTGGAAAGGATGTTGCCACCCGAAACAAAACCATTGCTGTATCGCGCTGTTAGGATAGCGGAGGCATTTTCATATTCCATGCTGGAGAAATCATTCATTCCATCAAAGGAAGCCAAGGAGACATCATCTCTTTTAAACAATTGGTGACCATCGCCAGGAAGATCCAATGCCAAAATTTCTCTTTTCAATTCATGAGGAGCAGGGTAGGGCAAGATGTACAAAGGGGATAGTTCAAAGGCTTCCATTTCCATTACTTGTACTATTTGCATTTGGTGCTCTTCCGTCACGGGGACAACAAAGAAGGAAGTTTTGAGACCAGTACAAACAAAAGTGAGTGTATCACCTTCTAAAGCTGGTATGGTAAAATATCCATCGCGGTTGGAATACGTTCCGCGGTGATCTCTGTTTCTGAAGATGCTCACGTATGGGGCTGGATATAGAGAGTCACTAACCAAGCAAGCTCCAGTGATTTGGACCGCATTTTCTCCAATTTTTTTTTGACCTTGAGATTGGATGTTTAGTGCCAAACTGCAGATGGCCAAAAATAGAATGTGGTAAATACGCATGAAACAAAAATAGATTTTTTATGTTGGTATTTCCACAGAGATTTATCAACTTTACTTAAAATGTGTAAATTAACATCATGGAAGAGATTTTAGAAAGTGTAGAATGGTTGAAAGCCAGAGGAATTGAGTCTGCGGAGGTGGGTATTATTCTTGGGACCGGACTCCATGGATTGGCCCAACACATCGAGGTTGAGAAGGAATTTAATTACAGTGTTATTCCTCATTTTCCCATTGCCACAGTTGAGTTCCATTTTGGAAAGTTGATTTATGGTACGTTGGGCGGAAAAAAAGTATTGGCCTGTCAGGGAAGGTTTCATCATTATGAGGGTTATTCCATGCAACAGGTTGTGCATC
>JBEISW010000036.1:0-11836 GCA_040375215.1 Crocinitomicaceae bacterium
ACGGTTGTTCCAACAGTGTCGACTATTGTTCCAACTGACATTTGCGAGAACTCACTATTGTCTGTATCAGTTGATGTTGCTAACTCTACCAATCTTGGTCTGAATCCAATTTACGATTGGTTCGTTTTAGATGAAAATGGTTTTGAAATTCAAAATATCGCCAATGGAGGTCCAGCTTTGGATATCATTGGAATTTTGAATGGATATCAGGTATATGCTAGCGTAACTTCCGATGCATTGTGCGCTAACCCGGCAACTGTGCAAAGTGATACCGTAACTGTTTCTACAACGGTTAACGTTACTCCAATTGTCGATGTTACACCATCAGAACTTTCGCCAATCTGTTTTGACACTCCAGTAACTTTCACTGCAGTTCCAACTGATGGAGGAGTAGGGGCTACGATACAGTGGTTTGCTGGTCCAGTTGGATTTGAAGCGCCTCAAGGAACGGGAACTGTATTTGGTCCAGTGACTTTGTTGAACGGAGACAATGTTTATGCTGTATTGACGGCAACCAACAACTGTCAGACAGCACTCACCGATACATCAGACATTTATACATTTGTTGTGAACGCCAATACACCTTCTGTTGCATTGGTTAGTGATTTGGGTAATGTTATTTGCGAAGGAGCTCTGCCAGTATTTACGGCAACACCAGATTTTGGTGGAACTGCTCCTACCTATGCATGGTTCATTGATAATGGTATCTTGAATATCGAAGTTCAGAATGGTGCCAGCAATTTATTGGATATTGCAGCCCTTGGAATTACCTTGAATGATGGTGATGTTGTTTCAGTGGTGATGACCAGCAATGAAACTTGCTTGACAACCAATGATGTTCAGGGATCGGATACAATGACAGTGAATGCTACGGTTGTTCCAACTTTGTCGACTATTGTTCCAACTGATATTTGCGAGAACGCACCATTGTCTGTATCAGTTGATGTTGCTAACTCTACCAATCTTGGTCTGAATCCAATTTACGATTGGTTCGTTTTAGATGAAAATGGTTTTGAAGTTCAAAATATCGCCAATGGAGGTCCAGCTTTGGATATCTCTGGAATTTTAAATGGATATCAGGTATATGCTAGCGTAACTTCCGATGCATTGTGCGCTAACCCGGCAACTGTGCAAAGTGATACCGTAACTGTTACTACAACAGTAAACGTCACTCCAAGTGTTACCTTGACTTCCATAGAAGACACCTTGGTTCCAATCTGTTCCGTTATTCCATCCACCATTACCGCCAATGCTGTTGTAACAGACGGTGGTGCAGGATATACCTTGGATTGGTATGTGAACGGTAATTTGGAAGTTGAAGATGATGTTACAGGAACATTTGTTTATCCAGTCACAGTTGATGGAGCAATCAATATCAGTGTGATATTGAATCCGACGAATACTTGTCAAATTATTGATCCTACTTCGGTGAATGACACGTTATTCTTCACAGCCTTCTCCAATACTCCTGAAGTAACCATCACCCAATCAAGCCCTGTGGTTTGTTTAGGTTCTGATGTAACCTTCACGGCCAGCCCATTGAGCACAGAAGATGTTGCTCCAACCAATTACCAATGGTTTGTAGATGGTCTTGAAGTGCAAAACGGAATTTGGGATACCTTGTTTGTTTCTAGCGTATCTGGTAACTTTGAAGTGTCTGTGGTAATGACAAGCGGGGAACCATGTTTGACACAGCCAACTGATACCACGTTGTTTGACTTCATTGCATCACCATTGATTGACCCAGTAGTGACCTTAGACTTGACGAGCACAGCTAACTGTCCTGGTGATTTAATTACCTATACAGCGGAAGGACTTCCGGCCTCAGCTGGGGCTGCAACTTACCAATGGTATGTCAATGATGTGATGGTATTATCCTCTACAACCAATGTTTTGGATTCAACAGGTTTTGCCAATAATGATTCTATCTATGTCATCTTCACCAGTGATGCCGCTTGTTTAGCTTCACCTGCAGATACCAGTGAAGTTCTGGCCATTGTTGTTGAAAGTTTATATACACCAACCCTTACAGGTATAGATCCTTCTCAAGATTTTGTTTGTGATTCCGGTGTACCTGTTGATTTTGCTCCGATAGGAACAGATTTCGGTACTGCTCCGGTATACAACTGGACTTATACCAATACCCTAGGTGTAGTAACGACCTATTCTGCGGCGACCATCAGCTTGACCAACGTTGCAGCGGGTGAGTCAGTTACATTGAGCGTAATCGCTGACAATGCTTGTCAGACGGTTTCAGATCTCGGTCCAGTAACTTGGACTGCGGTTGATGGAACGGTGACACCTTCTGTGAACATTGCTTTGACCAATGATACATTGTGTGTTGCTTCACCTGAAGACTTTGTTATCACGGCTCAAAATGAAGGTGTTAACCCAACTTACATGTGGTATGTCAATGACACTTTGAATACGATAAGCGCTGTGTTTAACACTGCGGCTATCAATTCAGGAGATACTGTTTATCTGGCTTTGGTGAGTGATGCTGAGTGTTTGATAAATTCAGATACCGTTTACTCAGATACCATTGTTGTGACATTGGATGGTGCATTAAGTCCTACAGTTGAGATATTGGTAAATGGCGTTGCTACGGATTCTATTTGTGCCCAGGCCAATGCTTTGATTTCAGCCAATGTAACCAACCCCGGTAGCTCCATTGATTACCAGTGGTTGTTGAATGGCGCATTTGTTTCAGACTCTATCGCATTTGAATCAAACACATTGCAAAACAATGATTTGATTGAGTTGATCGTTACCACCAGCAATGCATGTGATATCTTCGTGGATACCGTTTTAATGAATATCAATGTGCTCTCTGTTCCTAACATCACCCCTTCATTGTTCACCAACCCTAGTGGATTGGATACGCTTTGTGCTTTGGATGTTACAACGGTTTTACAAATGGTAATAGCAGAGCCCAATGTGACGAACTATTCGGCCGAATGGACTCTTGACGGTGTTGGTTTAGGAATTCCAGCCGTTGAAGGTCAGAGCATTACTTTGTCTGATTTGCCTCCATTTACAGGTAGCATACCTATGAATCTTACTGTTCAGATAGTGAGCTTGGAGCTCTGTTCAGCTGGTCCGGTAAACACCAATATAGTAGCTATTTTACCGGCGCTTGATTATTATGTTGACGCAGATGGCGATGGTTATGGAGATCCCAACAGCACACCAATTTTTGGATGTGATCCAGGTCCTGGTTTTGCTGCTGATACCACCGATTGTGTAGACACAGACGCCAGCATCAACCCAAGCGCAACTGAAGTTTGTAGTGATCTAGTTGACAACAACTGTGATGGCAACATTGATGAAGGATGCACTGGTGTGGATTTGGATGGTGACGGCTACACTGTGCCAGAAGATTGTAACGATTTTGATGCTTCCATCAACCCAGTTGCTATCGAGATCTGTGGAAACACAGTGGATGAGAATTGTGATGGATTGTTTGATGTTATCGTTTGGTATGCGGACAATGACGGTGACGGATTTGGAGATACCACTGACGTTTACTTGAGCTATGATTGTACCTTACCATCGGTTGCAGGTTACGTTTCCAGCGCCAATCCAATAGATTGTGATGATGCTGAGTCTACCGTTTACCCAGGCGCTCCTGAGTTGTGTGACAGCCTTGACAATGATTGTAACGGATTCATCGATGATGGTGCTGGCGTAGTTTGGTTCTATGACGGTGATTTGGATGGATATGGTGCCGGTGATACCACATATCCAGGATTGCTTTGCTACGAGCCAGGTCCTGAGTGGTCACAAATCCCTGGCGATTGTAATGATGAAAACGGTTTGGTATTCCCATTCAGTGACTCTGATAACGATGATGCGTTAGGTTGTATCGATGATTGTGATGACACCAATCCAAACGTCAGCCCCAACATCGCAGAAGTTTGTGATTCGATAGACAACGATTGTGACTTCATCATTGACGAAGGAGTGCAGTACTACTATTATCCAGATGTGGACAATGATGCCTTTGGTGTAGCAACGGATTCAATTGGATCTTGCTCATTGACACCGCCAGCTTATTATTCTTTGAATAACGATGATTGTAACGACGGTGACTACAATATCAATCCAGGAGTATTGGAATTATGCGGAAATGAAGTGGATGAGAACTGCGACGGCGAATTGTTGGGTGAATGTCTCCCTGATGCATTCTCGCCCAATGGCGATGGAGTAGGAGATGTGTATGTTTACCGTTCTCCAAATAGAAGTGCTAAAATTACAATGGAGGTTTACAACAGATGGGGTGCTAAAATCTATTACACAGAAAGCGCTGACTCAGATGCACAAGTGAAGTGGAATGGTATTCCTACAGAAGGACCCGATCAATCCGATGTGGTTCCTGTTGGTACCTACTTCGCTATCTTCACTGAAGATGGAAAACAAAGAGTTCAAACAATAACCATTTGGAAGTAAGAAAATGAAATTCATACGCAATTACAATATGAGAACCATCGCATTATTCATGGTTATTTCAGTGGCAACATTTGTGGGTCGTGCACAACAAGACCCGCAATACAGTATGCATTATTTGAATGGTATGGCTATCCACCCAGGCTACGCAGGTAGCTTGGGTGGAGTTTCCGCCAATGTCCTATACAGAAACCAATGGACAGGCATGGCGGGAGCACCAAAAACTTTTTCTGCTAATGCCCAGATGCGCTATTTCAAAGATCAATTGGGAACAGGTCTTTCCTTCTTCAATGATCAGATTGGTGTTTTCTCAAGGAATGCAGTGAATGTGGCCCAAGCGTATCATGTGCGTTTGGATCAACTTACTGTTTCTTTTGGCTTGCAAGCCAGTTTCCAACAGTTTTCTGGAAACCTGACTGCTACCAAACCGGTTGAGGCAGGTGACCAAGCTTTTGCAGCTAACGTGAGCAAGTCTATTTTGAACTTTGGTTCTGGCGTTTATGCCTACAGTGACAAATTTTGGTTTGGATTTTCCATTCCCTATTTTTTAAAATCAAAATGGAGCAATGGTGTTGAGTCTGTAGATCCATACTTAACCAATCACATGTTCATTTCAGGGGGGTGGAGTGTTAAGAGCAGGAGCTTTCCAATTTAAACCTTCGATGCTGTTGAAGAAATCTTACCAATCTCCGTATTCTATTGAAGCAGGTTGCACAGTATATGCTTTTTCCAAATTTGGCTTAGGCGCCAACTATCGCTTTGGAGATGCCTTGCAATTCATAGGTGAATTTCAAATTGACGACAATCTAAGACTGGCTTATGGTTTTGAACGAACAGTCAGCAACTTGCAAGCCTTTAATAACGGAACGCACGAAATTATGCTTCGTTACCTGTTCAACAACGGTGGTAAAGCGGTAACCTCACCTCGTTTGTTCTAATAAATTGAAAATCATGATGAAAAATATTTCAATATTTATACTTTTTACAATCGTACTCAATGCCTGTATTACCAGTGTGAGCATGCAGGAGGCAGACCGTTACTATAAGCAAGGTGAATTTGCCATAGCTGATAAGTTGTATGGAGAGTCAGAAAAGAAGGTTCCAGACGCTACCCGCAAACGTGCCAAGTGTAAATACAAAATGCGAGACCTTCAAGGTGCTGTTTTGCTTTATCAGAATGCTGAAAAAACAAATTTTGAACCTGAAGATTGGAAGAATTTTATGGATGCATTGAATCAAATTGGAAGAGGTGCAGAGGTTGAAGCCATGATGTTGCAGTCTGGTGTGAACAATGATACATTGAAGGCCACGGTGAACACCATTTATCCCAATGTTTCATCGGCACAAGTGAAGGACATGGCTTGGAATCCCAATGGTTATGCCTTCTCACCTACAGTTATTGGTGACCGTACCTATTTTATTGGAAATGACAGAAAAGTAAAGCATTATCAAGATATTTATGAGGGAGATCACTCTTCTTATTTGGATATCCGCTCCATTAATCCAAGTCTTTCCAAAAAGACACCCATTCCATTGCACTGGATCAATTCAGGTCAACATGAAGGACCCTTTACAGTTAATTCCGATGCAACCAAAATCATTTTCACAAGGAACTCAAGTCAGTCTGTAATCAAAAAGGAGGCAGGTGCAGGTTTTCCGCAATTGTATATGATGCAACGCGTTCAAGGGAAAATTTTAAAGAACCGTTGGAGCAAGGCCAAGAAGCTTTCATTCTGCACTGAAAAAGCAGCCTACATGCACCCTGTATTCAATGCAGATGCCACCAAGTTGTATTTCTCTTCCAATAAATCAGAAGGCAATGGATATGACATTTTTGTATCTAGCTTAGATTCAGCTGGTAATTGGACAGAGCCTGTGTCAGTTCCAGACGGCGTGAATACAGCTGGTAACGAGGTGTTCCCAACTTTGGTAGATGATATTCTTTATTTCAGTTCTGATGCTCGTGCGGGCATGGGAGGTTTGGATATATATGGATATAATTTAAAGACTCAAAAAATATTTTGGCCGTCAGCACCCATCAACTCTCGAAGGGATGATTTCAGTTTAACCAAAGCGGGCTACTCCAATTCTACGTGGTACGTTTCGTCCAATCGTCTTACCTCAGACGGGAAAGACAATGTCTTGATGATGGAGTTCTTGCCAGGAACATTTGCCAAGGTCAAGTTTAAGGATGCGGATACTACATTTAAAACGAATTTTGCTTTCAAAAAAGCGACGGTAAGATCATCCGTAATCAAGGATGATCGCGGAAAGAAGTATGATTTGAACCGTGATGGAGAGATTTTTGTCAATGTTGATTCTACGTTGAATTTTAGCATTGATAGTTTTGAAGTAGCCAATATGACGCAATTTGAGAAGTTGCCTTTGCCTTTCATGATGGGCAATGTTGAGATTGCTTTAAAACGCACCTTGTGGCCTGAAGGCAAGGGACCGGCAGATTCTACGGCTGTAGCCAACAATGGTGGCGCCAATGGGAAAGAAGGTGAGAATGGTGTTGGCGGTGATAAAGGTGGAAAGAACGGAAAAGGCGGTAAAGGAAATATCATCATCAAGGACAACGGGACATTAGAAGAAAAGGTGGATGATCGTTTCATGAATATCCGTTTGGTTGATGATGAGTTTTTGGTCGTTGCAGGTGCGTTTCGTAAAACTTCTAAGGTTGATGCGTTTATCGCAGAGCTTCAAGGCTTGGGATATTCGCAAGCCAAAAGAGGTGGTATTCACAATGGTTTAAGCTACGTTGTATATGGTTCTGCCAAGTCTCGTGAGGATGCAATGACGCTTTTGGTTGATGCCCGCAAACACAATCCTGATGCTTGGATCAAGAGACAGCCATTGGATATGAGTAAGAATGACGCAGTGTCTGATATCTTGACTGCAGGTGATTTGAAGCCCATTGAAGCCATTTTCATCTCCAATGAGTTGTCTGATAAGTCAAAATACTATGTTGCATTGAATAAGAACAACGTGGTTGTTGTGGCTAAAGGTTTTTATGGTCCTCGTTGTTTAACAGATGCGGATGCTCAAATCATAGGGAAGTACATCATCAGTCCTGGTAAAGGATTGGTTGTTGATTTCGGAGATGGTTTGGTGCGTTGGAAAGCTACAGTGAACAAATCCGGAAACGTTACCCAGATTTCAGGAGAACTTCCTGGTCAAACCAGTACTGTTGTATTACAATTCTTAGCTTCTCTCAAAGGAATCTAAGAAAGTATAATAGGGGTGATGAAATCTTTGGATTGATCACCTCTGGCGGGAGAATATTCCCGTCCATAAAAAATGATTTGCAGGTGGAGTTTGTTCCACTTGTCTTTGGGAAAGAGACGCTTGGCGTCTCTTTCTGTTTGCTCCACGTTTTTCCCATTGGTCAATTTCCATTGCGTCATCAATCGATGGATATGCGTATCCACTGGAAATGCAGGAACCCCAAAAGCTTGCGCCATCACCACACTAGCCGTTTTGTGTCCAACGCCAGGCAGGGCCTCTAAAGCCTCAAAACTATCAGGTACTTGTCCATCGTGTTCCTCTAAAAGTATTTCTGATAATCGATGGATGGCCTTCGACTTGGCAGGGGACAATCCACAGGGACGAATGATCGATTTGATTTCATCAACGCTCAACAATACCATTTCCTGCGGCGAGGAGGCTTTGGAAAACAAGTGCGGGGTAATTTCATTGACCCGTTTGTCTGTGCATTGTGCACTCAGCAAGACGGCAATTAATAGTGTATATGCATCTGTATGATCCAAAGGGACTGGCGTTTCAGGATACAAGCGCTCCAATGTTTCCATGACATGGTTGGCGCGTTCTTGTTTTTTCATTTTCATGGCCATTTGCAAATTTGTTGTTGGATATCACCCATGAAATAATAACTCACTGTTTTTCCATCCTTGCGCAAATTGACCAGATTTTTCTGGTCATCAAATTGGTCAAAGAAAAATGTTTGTGTGATTTGGATTTTCTGAAACCACCAATCTGCATCTTTAACATCCCCATCCGCAGCCTTTCTTTTCTCCGTTTCATCATCACCTAAGGCATCGCTTTCTAAATACAAATAAATCACATCTCCCTCCCGCTCCATGCCAATGGGCAAAAGATTGATCGAAAGCCCTTGTTCTGTCTTCAATTGAAATACTTCTTGAACATACTGAAAGACATGTCGCTCAAATTGAACTGTATCGACGTTTTTAATTTTGTATTTTAATTCCATTTCTTTTTCGAGGTCATCAGTGAAAACCCTTATGGTGCAATTCACGCGATAAGTTTTTTCATTCCATTCCAATAGCGTTTCAGAGAAATGAAACTGATGATAAAATGAAAACCACACCATGGCCACCAATGCCAGCAAATATTTTTTCATGTGGGAAAATTAATTCAATTTCCTTCCGACAAAGCGCTAATTTTGAGTCATGGCAAGGATTCTTTCATCGGCTGATAAAGCCTGTATCGCGCAATGGGTTGGCGAGGCCCAACACATTTCAATTTTTTCCCACCAAAGTCCGGACGGTGATGCTGTAGGTTCATCCTTGGGTTTGGCCAATGCGTTAATCAGCAGGGGGAAAAAAGTTACCGTGATTTTGCCCGATCAACTTCCTGCTTTCTATCAATTCTTAGTGGGTGCCGATCAAATCCTTTTCTTCCACCAGCAAAAAGATGCCGTGTTGGAGACAATAGCCAAATCAGATCTGCGATTCTATCTCGATTTTAACCGATTGGACCGCGTTGGTCAAGAATTGTCTCAATATCTAGAAGGCTATACTGGCAATAGTGTCATGATTGATCATCACCAACAACCCGACTCGGTTGCGTCTGTGTTGTTCTCTGATACAACATTCACAAGCACTTCAGAAATGATTTATCAGTTGCTGTTGCAAATGGATTGGATGGAGCATCTCAATCTGGCAGCAATGGAAGCCATCTATACTGGCGTCGTAACGGATACCGGTTCCTTCCGCTTTCCTGTGGTCACTCATGAAACGCATGAAATGGTATCGTCTCTGCTCAAACGCGGTTTGAATCATGCCAAAATCCACCAGGAGGTTTATGATACCCAAAATTTCAATCGACTGCAATTGACAGGTTATGCATTGGGGCAAAAGTTGGTGTATCGACCCGAAAAAAAATTGGCTTATATAACATTGTCTCAGGAAGAGTTGAACAGATTTCATCACCAATCAGGTGATACAGAAGGACTGGTGAATCAAGCTTTGGCCATTGGCGGTGTAGAGATGGCGGTATTCTTGCGTGAGGCGGATGAGCCCGGTATTGTGCGCTGTAGTTTCCGTTCCAAGGGAGACAAGGATGTCAACCTGATGGCCCGTCAGCATTGGAATGGAGGCGGACATAAAAATGCTGCTGGTGGTAAATTCTATGGCACGTTGCAAGAAGCAATCGATCAACTCGAAAAATTAACAGCATGAGGTATTTGTCAATTCTATTTTTAATCCTGATGGCTTGTGGCGATTCTCAACCTACCATTCCGTCTGATGCGGAGATTCAAGCGCAGTTGTTGGAGATGAACCAAGAGAAGAGTAAGGAAGAATCCACCTTGATTCAAAAGTTCATCGCAGAAAAGAAATGGGCCATGACCCACAACGGAGGCGGGTTGTATTATGAGATAACGGAAAAGGGAAGAGGTATTCAAGTTGAGAACGGAATGACCGTTGCCATCGCCTTCAAGGTTTTCTTGTTGGATGGAACGCAATGCTATGAAACAATGGCTGCTGATCCGGTTCGATTTAAAGTGGGTAAGGATCATGTCGAATCTGGTTTGCACCAATTGATGCCGCTGCTGCATAAAGGAGACCGTGTTCGTGTCGTGCTCCCCTCCGTATTGGCTTTTGGCTTTACAGGAGATAAGAAAAAAATCCCTGGAGATACTCCTTTGCATTACGAAATCGTTGTCTTAAATGACTAAGAGATTAATTGTTTTTTTAGCATTGTCCACTGCGTTTTTGCTCAATGGCTGCGACGATGGTCGCGGACCCTGGCAAGAGGAGCTCATCGCTTTTGGAGAGGGTGATGCCACCATAGGCAATTCCCATCGGGCATGGTCGATGGTGTTTTTTCTGGATGATCAGCATCAAGTTGTCGATAGTCAATACGTTTACCTTTCTCCACAAACGTTGGGAAAATCTGCTTTTCAAGAGCGCGTCAATTTGCTGCATGAAGGAGATATCAAAGAGTGGGAGGTTGTGTCAGAAACCAATTTAAGTAAACTGCTACCTGTTCCTGCCAATGCCAGATGGCAGCGAATTCGATGCATCCAACTGCTCAATGAGGGTGAGTGGAAAAAACAGTTGATGGACATGGTACAGATCCAAGAATTGACCGAAGAAAAAGCGGTGGAATTTTATGCGCAAGAAGGGTTTGATGAGCGACGTCCAGGTATGGCATGGCGATGGTTACGAAGAGGAGCTCAGCCAATCCAAGATTCTGCTGAAGTTGTAACCCATATCGGAACCTCATTGCTCAATGGTCAATTAGTTGGCAACGCTTTTACCTTGCAAGCCAAGAAAGGACAACCCGACCAATGGGCTCCAGCAGTGCAATGGGTATTGAAATATCTGGCAGACGGCGATTCTGTCGAGATCATTGCCAAGTCAGAATTTGCCTTTGGCCTCAAAGGTTCTGAGCTGTTGGGTATCCCCGGCGGCACACCATTAATTTTTCACCTTGGGGTGCGTTCAAACCAATAAGGTTGTAACATTGTGCCATGATTGATTTGACACCCAGTGCAGACCAGTTTATCGAAAAAGGCAGTTTGCTCTTGGCAGAACCTTTTATCAGCGACCCCTTCTTTAAACGAACCGTTATCCTGGTTTGTGATCACGGCAAAGAGGGTAGTTTTGGTTTTGTATTAAATAACTACGTGGAAGTGGAGTTGTCTCAATTGATTGAGGATTTTCCAGATGATAAAATCAACGTGTCTATCGGTGGTCCTGTAAAGTCCTCTAATCTGTTTTATTTGCACACCCAAGGTGAAGCCATTCCCAATAGTGTGGCCATCATGGATGGATTATATTTCGGTGGCGACTTTGATGTGCTAAAAGAAAAAGTGGTGAGTGGTGAAGTTGCCCTTAAAGAAATTCGTTTCTTTTTGGGATACAGCGGATGGGGAGTAGGGCAGTTGGATGACGAATTGGGAGAGAAAAGTTGGTTTGTCACAAAAGTCAACGCATCCACCATCATGCACTTCAATGAGAAAGACATGTGGCGGGGCATCATGAGAAAATTGGGAAAGAAAGGCCAACTCGTAGCCAATTTCCCGGAGGATCCAGAATTGAATTAATATGAAATTGTACCGACCCGAAATCAGATTTAGGGACATGGACGCCATGGGCCACGTGAACAACGCTACTTATTTTTC
>JBEISW010000340.1:0-2260 GCA_040375215.1 Crocinitomicaceae bacterium
CTGTAACCGGAGGTGTGTTCCATTTGATCACGATTTGACTGCTGTTGCCACCGCTTAATTTTGTGCCGCCCGTAATCACCCAAGCGTAAACCGATTTAGGATTCGCAACCACCGCATTGAAAGTATCTTGCGCCAATAACGTAGTGGCTTTTCCAACAATATTGATATCAATAGGTTTTGGAAGAACCGCAACCGTGTCCATCATAGAATCTGAACAATATTGACCCAATCTTTCAACCAATTTTATCTTGTAAGTTCCCACTGCAGTATATTTCTTATAACCCACCTTCATGGTGTCTATCGCCCCAACTCCGTAATGCCATTCATGTTTCATCACTTTTGCAGGCGTTGAAACATTTGTGAATGAAAAAGCATTGGTTGCCAAACATTGACTGTCGTTATTGGTTGTAAATTTGGCAATGGGATTGTTAAAAACAACCACCGAATCAACCCAATTTTCAGAGCAACCATCTTCATTGGTAACAGTGAGCGTAACTTTAAATTTTCCCGATGTGCCAAAAACACAATTGGTTGTTTTAAGATTGGTTTTCACAATGGTATCATCTGAAAAATTCCATTCTAAATTTATCATTTTACGACCAAAACTATCCGTTGTATTGGTAAATTCCATTGGTGTTCCCAAACACGTTTGAGAATGTTTGAACTTTACATTCATGCATTTGGTATAAACATACCAAAGTTCATTGCCATATTCTGGGTGATCTGCAGTGAAATACAAAGTATCGTTGTGCAATGTAAGCAAAGAAGGATTTGTGCTTTGAGCACCTTCATAAACCTCCTGAATCATAGAGGTTACCGTTGAGTTTGTGCGCCACAATTCTTGCCCATTGACACCATCATTCGCACTGAAATACAACCACTTCCCTACAGGAGTCATGTTCAATACATTTGAAGAAGCAGAGCCCTTTAGAATGTCCTTCACTAAAAAAGTTCCAGCGGTGGTTCCGTTTGTCGCCCACAATTCTATGCCGTTGCTACCATCATCTGCCAAGAAATACATCAAGGTGTCTACCACCACAAATTTCGATGGATTGCTACTGCCCGATCCTGAAGCAATGTCTAAAAACAGTTCTGTGCCGGCCGCAGTGCCATCGGTTCTCCATAATTCGCGTCCGTTGCTAGCAGTGGTCGCCGCAAAGTATATATATTTTCCTAGTTTTTTCAAATTTGAGGGACCTGAACTGCCTGAGCCAGAAACAATGTCCTTCAAGATTTTTGTACCAGTACTGGTACCATCAGTGGTATACAATTCGGTGCCATAAGTATTATTCTGAGCCGTAAAGAGCATCTGAGAAGTATCCAACACGGTTAAATTTGATGGATTACTCGAAAAATAACTTGAGTAAATGTCCTTCACCAATGAAACAGCATGTGATTTAGTAGCCTTATACAATTCAACGCCGGTTCCAGAGGTTCCATCTGAGGCTGAAAAAAATAATTGATTTTTAAATGCAGTCAAATTACCCACTTTATCACCAAGTTTGCTGATATCCAATGTCATTACTTTTGAGGCAGAACTTCCAGAAGTATAACAGTATAAATCGGGATAAAATCCACTTTGATTCCAAGTGAAATAGACTTTTCCATTGAACGACATCCAATTATCAGGTTGCCCATAATAGCTGCTGTTGATGGTAATTTCATTGGCAACTACACCGTCGGAATAGAACATATCACCGTAAGAGGAGTATGGTTCAGTGGTAAAGAAAACTTTACCTCCAACGTTTGTCAATTTGCGCGGAGCCGACGAATAAGGAGAATTTGTTCCGATGTCTTTCACCAATTTTGTTTTTGAGGAATCACCAGCGCTGCGCCACAATTCATCCTTTAAAATGGGTTCATTTGCATTGAACAACACGCCCCCTTTATATTCGGCAATGGATGTAATTCCGCTACCCAAAGTTCCGTTGTTCACGTCTTTGAGCATCAAAGTACCAGTAGAAGTTGCATCGCTCACCCAAAGTTCGTAACCTGAAATATTGTCGTTGGCTGAAAAATAGAGTTTGTTGTTCCAAGCGTAAAAATTGGTTGGTTGACTTGAACCAGATGCACCGGCCCAAATGTCCTTCACCCTAGAAATCGATGTTCCTTTGCACTTGAACAATTCAATATCACCATAGTTTGGAGATTCTTGAGCGGTAAAAAACAAGGTATTTCCAACGGCTGTCATGTTGTTAATTTGCGCATCTGTTTGAATGGGATACAAGTCGCGGATCAATCCTGTTGTAGCTGTTGTACC
>JBEISW010000024.1:0-13892 GCA_040375215.1 Crocinitomicaceae bacterium
CCTATTTTAGCTGGACTTTAACGAAAAAAAATGATACAAACACCAATGAATGTTACTGCTGACGATCCTCACTTGGGGAGCACCCAAGCCCACTTATTGGCTGCCGAAATAGGAGAGCGCATCATCCGCACACACGATGTCGAAGCTTGTATCACATTAAAAAAAATATTCAACACCTTTAATTAATAGAAATGAAAAGACAAATTGGTTTTTTATTCATCTTCCTTGTTGCGCAAATATCCATGGGGCAAGAGATGCTCACATTAGAAGAAGCAGTTAGACAACAATTTGGTAAATTTTACCCAGAACATCTTCAAGATTTGTCATGGATCAACGGAACAAATTCCTATCAATTTACCAAGAACGACACCATTTGGAAAGGGAGTGCAACCAGCACTGAATTGGCTTTGCCTTTTATTTCTAAAACAGATTTGTCCAAATGGTCGGGCTATACCCTAGCGGATATGCCACATTTAGAATGGACCTCAGAATTTGAGTTTTGGTACGAGGCTGATGGACGATATTTCAATGGCAATATTCAAAGTAAAAAAGTAAAGCAAACCAATCAGTTGCCTGAGGGTGCAGAGAATGCATCTTATCACCCCAAAAATGGACATATCGCCTTCACCATGGGGAACAATTTGTTTGTTAAAACCAATCAAATTTACGCTGTAACCAGTGATCCAGAGTTTATTGTTCATGGCCAAAGTATTTCAAGAAATGAGTATGGTATTGAGAAAGGAATATTCTGGTCGCCAGATGGAAATTATGTTGCTTTTTATTCCAAAGACGAATCGGATGTTGCGGATTACCCATTGACCAATTACAAGACCGTTCCCGCTAGCGTGAACATGATTAAATATCCCATGGCAGGTGGAAAAAGCGAAAAGGTTTCTTTGAATATTTTCCCTTTAAAAAACATTGGTGTAAAAGACCCCGGTACTGGTTATATCACATTGGATATCACGGATGAGCAAGGCAAAAAAAGCGATCAATTTTACATCACCAATATCGGTTGGACGCCCAATAGCGAGTCTGTGTTATTGGCATGGCTCAATCGCGCAACGGATAAGATGAAACTATTGCATTACAAATCCAGCGACGGAAAACTGATCGGTGAAGTTTTTCAGGAAACCGATACCAAGTGGGTAGAGCCTGACCAAGCGCCTATGTTCATCCCTGGAAAAAGAGATGAGTTTTTGTGGAGGTCTTACCGAGGAGAGTGCCATGAGTATTTGCATTGCAATTTAAAGGGAGAAGTTTTGGGTAAAGTTGAAGGTTGGGAGCAGGAAAAAATCAAGGGCTTTGACAACAGTGGAAAATGGATGTTGGTAGAAGGTCGAGACATGGATGGCCTCAACACCACTGCTTATTTGTACAACACCCAAGACAAGAAAACCACTTACATTAACCTACCCAACGGCATTCACGATCTGCAAATGTCTGCAGACGGAAAATGGGTACTGGATACCTACAGCAACAAAAACACCCCCAACAAAAGTGTTGTATTGAATAACAACGGAACAGTGAAGAAGGAACTGTTAAACGCTGAGGACAAATTGAAAGACAAAAAGATTGGTATCACTGAGGTAGGACAAATCAATGGTCACGATGGTACAATATTGAACTACAGAATCATCAAGCCTTCCAATTTTGACCCCAAAAAGAAATACCCTGTATTGGTTTATGTTTACAATGGTCCGCACGTGCAATTGATCAATAACGCCTATTTATCAGGCGCTTCCTTGTGGATGAATTACTTTGCTGAAAAAGATTATTTGGTTTTCACACTTGATGGAAGAGGCAGTGCTAGTCGCGGAAAACAGTTCGAGCAAGCCATACACCGCCAACTGGGCACCGCTGAAATGGAAGACCAAATGGCTGGGGTAGAATGGTTGAGAAGTCAAGCATACGTTGACGAAAGTAAAATGGCCATTCACGGTTGGAGCTTTGGTGGATTCATGACCACGTCAATGATGTTGAGACAGCCCGGAGTATTCAAATGCGGCGTTGCCGGAGGACCTGTGTTGGATTGGAGTTTATATGAAGTCATGTATACTGAGCGTTACATGGATACACCCGCGGAAAACCCTGAAGGTTATAAAGCCAACAACATGAGCGAGTACGTTAAAAATCTATCAGGGCCATTGTTGATGATTCATGGAACGGATGACAATGTCGTTGTCATGCAGCACAACATGCGCTTTTTGAGCACATGCATAACCAACCTTATTCCTATAGACTTTTTTGCATACCCAGGCCACGAGCACAATGTGAGAGGAAAGGACAGAGTGCATTTGATGCATAAGGTCCTAGATTATGTAGAACATGAAATCCATCACTAACCTATCCTTATCTTTGCATTATGTCAGAAATTTTAAAGAATACCGCACTTACCAAAGTGCATCAATCCTTGGGGGCCAAGATGGTTCCGTTTGCAGGATACAACATGCCTGTTCAATACAAGGGTTTGATAGAAGAGCATCATTGTGTCAGAAAGGCATTGGGTGTTTTTGATGTAAGCCACATGGGTGAGTTTTGGGTGAAAGGTCCAAAAGCATTGGATCTGATTCAAAAGGTTACTTCCAATGACGCTTCTAAATTGTTTGACGGAAAAGTTCAATACAGCTGTCTGCCCAACAAAGACGGTGGGATTGTTGATGATTTATTGGTATATCGATTTGGTGAAGAAGAATACTTCTTGGTGGTCAATGCTTCCAACATTGACAAAGACTGGAATTGGATTCAGCAATTCAACCAAGAAATTGGTGCTGAAATGACCAATGTATCCGATGATTATTCTTTGTTGGCCATTCAAGGGCCATTGGCTTTGAAGGCCATGCAAAAGCTAACAGACATGAACGTTGTTGACATGGAATATTACACCGTGCAACGCGGTAAATTTGCAGGAAAAGACAACATTATTTTTGCAACAACAGGATACACTGGAGCAGGTGGTTGTGAGATTTATTTCAGAAATGAAGACGCCGAGGACATTTGGAATGCGGTGATGGAAGCCGGGGCTGAATATGGCATTCAACCGATTGGCCTAGGGGCACGTGATACCCTGCGATTGGAAATGGGATTCTGTTTGTATGGCAATGACATTGATGATACTACATCACCACTTGAGGCTGGATTGGGTTGGATTACCAAATTCACCAAAGACTTCACCAATTCAGAAGCTTTAAAATTGCAGAAGAGCAATGGTGTTTCCAAGAAGTTGGTAGCCTTTGAAATGATAGACAAGGGAATTCCTCGCCACGGTTATGAAATAGCGCAAGCAGATGGAAGTGTTATTGGTGTAGTAACGAGCGGAACACAATCTCCCAGTTTGAGCAAAGCCATTGGGATGGGTTATGTGCCTACATCCATGAGTGCCGTCGGTACAGAAATTTATTTATTGATCAGAGGAAAGCAGCTCAAAGCTCAGGTGGTTTCCTTGCCTTTTTACAAACAATCCTAGTGCCGTGATTAACGTTGAACGCAAGCTAGTAGAAGTATGCTACACCCCAGGGCAGTATGCTCTGTATAAGGGTGATTTCGACATTGTTGTCGTTATCGACGTATTGCGTGCAACCAGTGCAATGACCACTGCTTTGCATTACGGAGTAGAAAAAATAATTCCTGTCGCTACGCTTGAAGAAGCCATAGATTATAAAGCCAAGGGCTTTATTGTTGGAGCAGAAAGAGATGGGCAAGTAGTGGACGGTTTTGACTTTGGTAATTCGCCATATGTATACATTGACAATGACATGCGCGGAAAAACCGTTGTTTTGACCACAACCAATGGCACCAAAGCCATTGACATTGCTAAAAATGACGCCACCATTGTCATTGGCTGTTTGAATAATCTTCAACACTTGTGTGATTGGCTTATAAAACAACACAAGAACACGCTTATATTGGCTTCAGGTTGGAAAGACAAAGTCAATTTAGAGGATACCATTTGCGGTGGAGCCATTGCTGACATCCTAATTGAGTCCCGAAAATTCAGGGCCAGTGAAGACAGCACTGTGGCTGCAAAATTCATTTACAAAAGCGCCAAGGAACACCTTTGGAGTTTTTTAAGAGCCTCTTCGCACCGAAGAAGATTAATTCACTTAAAGATTCAGAAAGATGTCAAGTATTGTTTGACATCGAACACCGTTCCTTGCATCCCCATCCTCAGGAACGGAGCCCTTGTAAAACTTGAAGAATAAAATCTTGTTGATTTTTTGGGCGTTGGTTTTCACATCAACGCCCAAAGCTTCATGCCCCGATGGTTCATCCGATTGGGGATTCTATGGACATAAAAAAATCAATGAGTTGGCTGTTTTCTGTTTACCATCACCTTTGTTTGAATTTTACAAATCCAATTTGCCCTACTTGATTGAGCACAGCGTAGATCCTGACCGCAGAAGACATAGCGTAAAAGGAGAAGCAGAAAGACACTACATTGACCTCGATCACTATTACATCAATGGACGATTGCCTAAAATGCCCACCACATGGGCCAAGGCAATATGTCAATTTGAAGAGGACAGTCTCAAGGATAAGGGAATTGTCCCTTGGCACATCCAGAAGCAACTCCATAAACTCACAGAAGCCTTTGTATCTAAAGACAAAATAAAAGTTTTGCAAATAAGCGCTGAGTTGGGCCATTATATTGGAGATGCACATGTTCCTCTGCACACCACCAGCAATTACAACGGACAAAAAACCAATCAATACGGGATACATGGTCTTTGGGAATCCAGAATTCCAGAACAGTTGTTCACCCAGTATCGGTTTGCTTATCACACCGCTCAGATTATTGATCGACCAGATCAACGGATATGGGAAATCGTTTATCAGAGTCACGCGGCTCTAGACAGTGTTTTTGATTTTGAAAAAATCGTTCAAGAGGAATTGGGGCAAAAGAATATGGAGGTAGATTTCAGAAACGGCGCCATTGCTTATCAGTTCAGTGACGAATTTACACAGCGATATGCGCAGAAGCTAGACCATCAAATTGAGCGCCGCATGCGCAGTGCTATCTCATGTATAGCCGATTTCTGGTATACTGCATGGGTTAATGCTGGTCAGCCCGATTTGCAACAATGGAAAAAACCAAAAGAAAAAAATAAATTGAGAGAGGAGCCACCTGTCAAAATGGCCAGGTCACACGAATAACCATCAGTTATTCTGAACAATAACCTTCCTGATCAGGGTGGTATTGTTCAATGTCCAATGCAAGAATAGCCATTGAGTACTTGCATGCAATTGAACCTGACGATTCGAAAGCTTTTGAGTATTAACTTTTCTTCCCAATGGATCATAAGCACCAACCCATTCAGCCTCACCTTGCCAAGAGATAAAACCGTCCTTGTATGCAAAATCAAATGGCAACTCCTCCAACTGCACTGCACCAACAGTAAAGCAAGGGTTGATTACATTTTCCAACTGGACAGTATTGGGTTGTACAAAAAGACAACCATCACCTCTAACCAACCATGCTTGTTGAGACATGCCTTGCGAATGGCTGTTGTCCAATCCTATGGAATGAAGCTTGTTGTTTTGATCAAACACCACATCATTCATTTTGCAAAGTAAATCCCCTCCAATGAATCCATTTCCCATCCACTGGTCATTTGTATCAAAGTAATTGTAGAAACCTCCTCCCATGCCAAATCCAAATTCAAAGGACCACCCCACTGCGCAGTACACTGTGCTATCTTGGGTGTAGCCCACCCCATGGAACATGGTCTCTCTTTGGTAATTGGGATAATTGGAAATGGACCACATGCCCAACCCAGATTGCCATTTCATCACTTGTGGTCTATACTGTTGGTTGTGATAAAAGCCTCCCACCAAAATCAATGCATCATCTTTTACAATGGCATCGTGCATCAAAATGGAATCGCCATTGGCAACATTGGTTGTGTCCCATTCAAAAGACCACTGCGCATCCAATTCAAAAGCTCTGGTGATTGGAATTGAATCAGCATTCCAATAACTGGCAAAACCCCACCAGTTGTCATTGCTTCCTTGTGTCACAAAAGAGGATTCTAAATTTTGCGCATTGATGCTGATTGACATTTGGTCATTTACACTATAGACGTTCATTGCTCCAGTACTGATTACTTTCCACAATCTTAAATCCCAATTTCCGTTTGCATTTAACTCCTTCCCTGTAATTGATATTCCACCATTTGCAGATAAACCGAAGCGTTGAGCAAATTGCCAACCTTCTTCTTCAATGATATTGGTCTCTACAACTTGCCCATTGGAATCCAAAACATACAACACGACATCATAACCCAAAGCAGAATAACTTGAAGTTGTTCCCAAAAGCAACAAATTGCCGTTGGGCAACAACAACAGATCAACACCCAAGTCAACTCCATTTCCGCCAAAACTGTAGCTCCCCAAACATTGATGAGCAGAATCCAAATGAATCAAGTAGATATCTTGACCATACAATTCAGAACTGGAACTCGAGCCGATTGCCCATAGCGTGTTGTCTTCTGCAACAACCATTCTCTCCAATACTTCATCTCCTCCGTAACCCATTCTATCCCACCACAGGGTGTCAATCACAACAGATGAAGACTGCGCATGGCCTTGAGCGAAGCACAGGAAAAAAATGAATATCGAGAAAAGTTTAGGCATGGATAGCGTCGTGAATTTTACAAAGTTCAATCAATAGACTCTCCAAATGTTGCAAGTGCAACATGTTGGCTCCATCGCTTTTGGCTTCTTTGGGATTGGGGTGTGTCTCTATGAATAAACCATCCACTCCAGTTGCTATGGCAGCTTTGGCAATGGTGCCAATCAGCTCAGGCTTACCACCCGTCACACCTGAAGATTGATTGGGTTGCTGCAAACTGTGCGTGCAGTCCATCACTACCGGAGCAAATTGTTGCATAGCCGGAATATTGCGATAATCAACGATGAGGTCTTGGTAGCCAAACATTGCCCCTCTTTCTGTAAGCCAAACATTTTGATTTCCTGATTGCTTGATCTTATCTACAGCGTGGGCCATCGACTCCCCAGAAAGAAATTGTCCTTTCTTGACATTCACTACTTTTCCTGTTTCTGCTGCTGCAATCAGCAAATCCGTTTGACGGCACAAAAATGCAGGTATTTGCAAAACGTCTACATACTTGGCTGCCAATGCAGCTTCATCAGCGGCATGGATGTCTGTTGTGGTTGGCACACCTAGTTTTTGTCCGACATCCGCTATCCATTGCAGAGCCTTTTCATCACCTACTCCTGTATAAGAATCCAAACGTGAACGATTGGCTTTTCTGTAAGATGCTTTAAAAATATACGGTATGGAAAGACGATCACAAATCGACTTTACCTCATGACCAATTTCATGAACCATTGATTCTCCTTCGACAACACATGGTCCTGCGATTAAAAAAAAATCTATTCCCTTTTAAATTGGGAAATGCGGATAACGAGCGCTCATCTCTTTCTTTTCTCATGTTAAAATATTCTTTTTTGTACATTGATTTGACACATCAACTGACGACTATTCCCCATTAAAAAACCGGGTAATTCAGACGCCATGATGGATAGGTCAAAATTCTTCTTTTTATTTTCAAAGCCAATCTCGCCTGACAATGCGTAGCGATTTTGAAAAGTATGATTCAACGCCAACTCATAGTGCATGTGCCCTCGATTGATAGGCACATTGCTCTTTGAGAAATACAGGGACTGCCATCCCAGTTGTCTTTCAAAACAATACGTTACAACCTTGTATCCGATGCCTTTCAATGAAACAGCGGCTGTTAAACGGGTGGGCAATGAAACACTTCTGTCTTTTGTTTTCTTCTTAGGTTCTGTCCACTCCGCAAGCGCTTCGTCACCCGACTCTCCATTTAAAATGGCCTCAGACCAAGATGTGCCCGTAAACTCCTCATTGGCTCTCCAAACGCTTCTTTCAACATCTTTGAACTTCAACCATCCCAAGTCACTAACTTCAGCATCCCATTGCACACCTCCTTCCTTCTTTTGCCATTGAAAGTCCAATCCCATTCCCACTCCACTATTTTGTTGCAAGGATTTAAATTGCACCATGCGGTAATTCAAATCAATGAACTGTCCTGAAGGATCGGTGTATACATCTCCATTTTCAATTCTAAATTGATAATAATCTCTGCCCTCAATACCATTTAGGTATACGGACCAACCATTTTTGACACTTTGAATTCCTAGACCAATTTTTTGATAAGACAACTGCGTAAAAGAAGTCCCTGACAAATCCAATTGTTTCCCTGAGAAGGGAGCGTTACCCAACATGGACAAACCAAAAACATCCTTGCTAAAGACCACATGATTCCAACTTGCCTGTTGCCATTGCACACAAAAAAAACCTTCGGGAAACAACGAAGAAGAATCCATCGCTGAACGAATTTGAACCCCGTATTGCTGATGCCCCATCAATTGATTGCGCTGTTTTAAATTGGCCCAAATATTTTGATTGGTTGTTTGGTCCAAAGTCCCGCCGTAAATAACTTTCTTAACAAAGTTCAAATTGATCTCATTGCTTTGCGCCAACCAAGAACCGCCAACCGATACATACACAGGCTTGTTCTCTAATTCTGGAGCGTTTCCAAACAATGCCCCATTATCTTGTCCGTAACCCAAAACAGAAAAGAAAAGAAAAATGACATTCAAGCAAAATGTTATCATTATATTGTGGTTTGTAGTGTTACATTACCTATGACTTTTAAACTGGCGAATTGCTCGGGTCTTACCCCTACAAATGAAGGATAGTGGGTTGTATTAAAGACCCAACGCATGCGAAGCCCTCCGTTTTCCTTGATCCCTTCCCATTGCTTGGGATTTACTTTTAAGGTGGAGAGACTGCTTTCAATGATTAACTCATTGTTTGTTGCATTCCAACCACCTGCATCAACATGAATGATACCTAACAATTCGGACTCATGCATTACTTGAACATCCGCTTCAAAGGGAAATGCATTTTCGGCTTGAAAACGCAATTCTCCATTCCAATCCACATTGCTATCCCATGTAAAATCCAACCACTCTTCTGACGTCAAATCCTTTGCATTAAAGAACAACGGGGCTTGCAACCTAGAATGGATGCGCATCATTTTATTGGGATAAATAAAATCATTGGAACCATTGGCGTTGCCCAAAGGATTCAACTGAAAATCAGCATCTACAATAGCTTTACCACCCAAGTAATGAGCGACATCCAGTACATTGGAATTTTCTTCATCCCAATGCAAATTCAAAAATTGGGGATTCACCGCTCCCTGCCAATCCTCAGCACGAGCAATGGCCAAAGCTTGTCCAATTCCTGGTGCTGTTAATGACAAAGGCTGCTCATTGTCGGCATTAAATTCAATCCCATTCCAATTCATGAGAACATCCACACCCATCCAATTTTGAATTTCGCAATCCCAGTTCAATGATTGCAATTCAATCTGACCCTGCGGAAAATCTTTTCCCAAAGACACTTCCTCATGAAGTGAGATACTTTGCTGTCCAAAATATCCGCGGGCATAGGCAACTTGTGGCGCAATAAAAGACACTTCAATTGAAATGGTTTCACCCGCCATAACAATTACATTTTGACTGGCCGATGAAGATGCAGAAACTTGCATTTTGGTTGAAAGATCGTTGACCAAAAAACCGGTGACACCTGTCAAATCAAATTGTGAATGAGTCAAATCCAAATCACCTTCCACCACACCAGGAGAAGTTAAAGTACCGGCATTAACATCAACATTAATCTCCAAGGGCAAACCTAGAATGGTTGCGCGCTGAATACTGTAAAGACAATGAAGCGGACCTGCAATGTGATTCTCTATGCGGTAATGCAGAATTCCCGAGCTTAAATTAAGGGCTTTAAGTTCGACATCCTGCGGCAATAGTCCTGATTGGTTCTGGGTTTCATTGATAAGCATTACTCCAGGAGGAACGCTTACCGAAACTGGAACCTCGTAATCCAATTGAATGGTTGTATCTTGAATGGTCAACAAAGAATCCACCCCAAAATCTATGGTTGTATCATAAACCAAATCATACCAACCACCGTCATTCACCTGAAGATACTTCTCATCAATCAAATCCGTCAAATGCACCTTGCCGTTTGCAATTGGCGCAATCCAATCTGAACTCCATTTCAAATCTTGCTTTTTACAAGAAAAAAACAAAAAGGACATCCACAGTCCCGCAATCAAAAAGGCTTTACTGTTTTTCATTCAATTGCTTGGTAAACCAAAATGGTTTGGTTATTTTTAGTAGGATATAGAGTTCTATCAGAATAAAAGGCCAAATGGCAGGATGCATCGTTTGCGGTGTCCATGAGAATAGCAAAATTTCGCCAATCAAGACAATTACAAAAACCAAAGCGATGCGGCGTTCCCAAGTTGCGCAAGAGCGCGGCGTCCTGAATAAAAAGTAAAACCAAAAAGGATTGGCCCAGATCAAATTCCAATTGTTGTGCGTTGTATCATGATCTGTGAAGAACCAAAGGAAGACCAAAAGACAACCAATCAATGCCAAAAGGCTGATGAAAATGTTTTCAGGTGTTGTGCGCAATATTCCTTTTCGTGCCATCCATGTTCCCCAGATCAGCAAAAAGAAGAAAATCAACCAAGAACATACCACCGGCCAGTTCATTGCAGGAAGTTCGGGTTCAATATCCACTGGAATCAATTCCATTGTTCTTGACGTTAAAGGCGTTGCCCCATAGCGCGTATGTGATAGTAGGAATAACAGAGAGTCCGGAAGAAAAGCCCTGTCCTCCATTTTCATCATATCATCACACGGAGCGCCCAAGGCCAAATCAATACCAAAATCACCCCATGGCATATAATTGAGGTAAGTTTGAATGGCTGATCGAAAAGTTGATTGAGGAGAGTCTAATTCAATCGTCAAAGGCTTGCTTGACGCTTTTTTAATGATGTTCCAAACGCGAGTCGAACAATTGTCTTTGAAAAAATGATACCGGAAAGTGGCGTTTTCCGGTTGGGCATTTTCCATGAGCAGGTCAGCGAGCTTAATCAAATCGGCATTGGCCATGAGCAGGTATTGTTCTTTAATACCACGACCATCAAACAAATACATCTGCTGAAACTCACCGAAAGAACTAACGGAAAGGAAATAATCCAATCTGCCTTGGGCAAACTTTACATAGAAATCATCAGTGAACTGAAAGGTTCCATAATTGTATACAACATCATAAAACTCACCGTCTAATGAATCCTGAACCCGAAGAGCAGAATGACCAAACACACTGTACAATTCACTACCCGGAGAACAAGTCAAAACAGAAACTATGGGACTCCTGGCCACTAACATCTGGGTTGTAAGAATTAAACCAATCAATATGCTAAGATGCTTTCTCATAAACTCCATTTTCCTTCAAATACTTTTTGCGCAGCGCCTTTCAAATATACGTTTGTAAACTGATATGGACCTTGGCGATCCGCAGAAACTTCCAGAATCCCTCCACGGGTCAATAAACGAACGGGTCCACTTTGTTGAGTTTGCTCTAAAATATACAAGGCTGACGCAGTAACTCCGGTACCACAGGATAAGGTCTCGGCCTCAACGCCGCGCTCATAAGTTCTGAGATGCCAATCGTCTGAAATCTTCTGAATAAAATTAACGTTGGTTCCATTCATTGCTTTGAAGTAGGCATCGTATCTGATTTCAGCACCCTTTGCCTGAACATCCATCTCCGCTATATTCTCAACTGGAACCATCACGTGAGGACTACCGGTATGCATAAAACATCCCCAAGGAGAATCTTCACTCTCGTTAACATCTCTTATACTGATGCTTACCAAACCATCGGCCCACTGGGCTTTGTGCAAACCATCAATGGCAGAAAAAACGAAGTCTATTTTGGTTGAGTCGAAATAATCATGGTAAAAGGCAACAGCACAGCGTGATCCATTGCCGCAAAAACTTTGAGAACCATCCGGATTGTAAAAATCAATGTGAAAATCATTCTCCAGGGAGGGGCGCACAATCACAAGACCATCACTACCGACACCCCATTTTCTGTGACAGATGCGCTGAATCCATTCCTGAGAAGGAACATCTGTCCATTCCCGACCATCCAAGACCACAAAATCATTGCCTGTTCCTTGGTATTTATAAAACAATGTTCCCACCAGACAAAAATACGACAAAGAAGAAAGGGGGTGAATGCCCCATTACCTATTATTTTTGTCTCATGAACGTGGGAAGTATAAGATCTAAGGCACTCAACGCTGAAAAGCTAATGAAAGGTTTTGAGTTGATGTGTCAAGCCAGGAGTTTATCAGACATCTATGAAACCAATGCCAAGGTAACTTCAAAGTATGTCCATGCCACATCAAGAGGACATGAGGCTTGCCAATTGGCTTTGGGATTGCAATTAAAAGAAATCGATTATTTGTCCGCCTACTACAGAGACGATAGCATTTTGTTGGGAATAGGTATTCAGCCCTATGATTTGATGATGCAATTGATGGCCAAAAAATCTGATCCATTTACCGGTGGAAGATCTTATTACTGCCACCCCGCATTGAACAAACCCGGATTTCCCAAAATACCACATCAAAGTTCTGCAACAGGAATGCAAGCCATTCCTACAACAGGAGTCGCCATGGGACTTTGGTATAAAGAACAAAACGGACTTCATGACAAACAAGATCCCAACAACAATCCAATTGTGGTTTGTTCGTTAGGAGACGCCTCCATGACTGAGGGTGAAGTGTCTGAAGCCTTGCACATGGCTTCTTTGAAGCAATTGCCCATCTTGTATTTTGTTCAAGACAATGAATGGGACATCAGTGCACATGCTTCAGAAATAAGATTTGGTGATGCCACCACCTTGGCCAAGGCCTATCCAGGTATACAAGTGAAAAGCATAGATGGAACCGATTTCGTAGCGAGTTATGACGTCATTCATGACATCCTTGCTGACATCAGAAAAAATAGGCGCCCATGGTTGTTGCATTGCAAGGTTCCACTTTTGGGGCACCACACGAGCGGTGTCAGAAGAGAATGGTACCGAGATGATTTAGAAGAGGCGCAAAAGCGCGACCCCCTTCCCAAGTTTCAAAAACAATTGATCAAACTGGGGTTTGCCCAAGAGGCCATTGATGAAATTTGGCATTCACAACAACAGCGAATTGAGCAGGAATACCAAAGAGCATTGCTTGCAGAAGACCCTGCACCGAAACAATTGATGGAGCATATTTTTGCTCCTACGCCGATTACACAAGAAAGCGGTGAGAGAAGCCCAGCAGGGAAAGAGGCAACAGTAATGGTGGACAGCGCTTTGTTTGCCATGCAAGAGATATTGTCCCAAGACCCCAACGCCCTTTTGTATGGCCAAGATGTAGGAAAAAGATTAGGAGGCGTGTTCAGAGAAGCGGCCACTTTGGCTGAAAAATTTGGAGACAACCGTGTTTTCAATACACCGATACAAGAAGCGTTTATCATTGGAAGTACAGTAGGAATGAGTGCTGTGGGACTGAAGCCCATCGTTGAAGTTCAATTTGCAGATTACATCTGGCCGGGACTTAACCAATTGTTCACTGAAGTTTCAAGAAGTTACTATTTGAGCAATGGGCAATGGCCTGTAAGTTGTGTCATTCGCGTTCCCATAGGAGCATATGGAAGTGGCGGACCCTACCACAGCAGCAGTGTGGAAAGTGTGTTGTTGCAAATCCGCGGTATCAAAGTGGTCTACCCGAGCACAGGTGCAGATTTAAAAGGATTATTAAAAGCAGCCTATCATGACCCCAATCCTGTGGTTGTATTGGAACACAAAGGATTGTATTGGAGCAAAGTGAAAGGAACAGAGGATGCTCGCACGATAGAACCCAGTGATGATTATGTTATTCCCATTGGAAAAGGTAGAATTGTTCAAGCAGCTCAATCTTCAA
>JBEISW010000225.1:0-3911 GCA_040375215.1 Crocinitomicaceae bacterium
AAAAGGAACGACGTTAAAATCAATTTTCGGCCTCCAACAACAATCATCCAACGGTATGCTGCAATGGAATAATGGGGAGAGCTTTGATGTATTTGAATTGATTTTAAATCCTACCAAGCCATCACCTCTAAAATAGAAGGAAAGGTATTTTTCTTCCATTCTTCTTCTTCAACTTTCATCCAACACATGGAGGTAATGCCTTCTTCGATTTGTGGAACGAGTTCATCCTGAATGGTGCTTTGCATCTCAAACCAATGGGTGTCTTTAATAATCCATTTGTTCTTGTGAAAATACAGATGAAAAACAATGCCTAACTTTTTTCCTAAATGAACATTGACCAGGCCACACTCCTCTTTTACTTCACGCAATGCAGCAGATTCAATGCTTTCACCTTGGTCTACTTTTCCTTTTGGTAAATCCCATTTGTCCCTTCTGTAAATCATCAACACATCATTGCTTTCATTGATAACCCTGCCACCAGCAGCAGTAATGGGATAGAATGACAGCAAAAAAGAAACCCAAACCTCGGAAGCACTTTGTTCTTTAGAACAACAATAAAACACCCCTGATTTATCTTTCAATTTTTCAACCCAATCCAACCAACTGGGTGAACCCTCGTTTAAAAAAAGATTTTGATCCGTTGAACCATTTTGATTTTCAGAAAAAACCAAAACCGCTTCATTTAAATATACTTGACGGTGAAAAGACATGCAGCAAACTTAAGAAGCTTTGAATCACCATAAATGACAAAATTACATTTCCATTCAAATCAAAATGGAGTTAAGCATTACTTTTGCGGCATGAGCATCGAACATAACATTGGTCATTCAGTAGCTGAAAATCTTCTTTCTATTGAAGCTGTAAAATTGAGCCCCAGCGATCCTTTTACTTGGGCCAGCGGATTAAAATCACCCATCTATTGCGACAACCGCAAGATTTTGTCTTTTCCCGGTATTCGTAAAAAAGTAGCCATTGCCTTTGCCGAGCTTATCGCAACATTTTCGGTTCAACCTGAAATCATCGCAGGAGTAGCAACGGGAGGAATTGGCATTGGAGCGTTGGTAGCTGATGTGATGAATCTACCGTTCATTTACGTTCGCAGTGAAGCCAAGAAACATGGACTCAACAATCAAGTAGAAGGAATATGCCCTGAAGGTGCCAAGGTGCTGGTTATTGAGGATTTAATCTCAACCGGAAAAAGCAGCCTCTTGGCCGTTGATGCCTTGATGGAAAGAAAAGCAAATGTCGTTGGCATGATTGCTATTTTCACTTATCAATTCCCAGATGCATTGGCCAAATTTGAAAAATACCCTTTTCCTGTAAAAACACTTTCCAATTACACTTACCTTCTTGAGAAAGCAATAGAAATGAACTATATCCAGGCAGAACAGCACCAAGCTTTGAAAGTTTGGAAAGAAAATCCTGCGGCATGGTCTGAACAATATCTGCTCAATCATGGAAATTAATTCTGACCATTTTGTTCTAAACAACAACGAAGAAAACATCCATCTTTTCTTAAATAAGATGGAAAACTTCCAACAATTTCTTCCAGATGATTGCTCAGATTGGAAGAATGATGCTGACAGCTGTGAATTCAAAATAAAATCATCTGTATCCCTGAAGATCCGGAAAAAAGTGATTTCTAATCAAGAAATTCATTTTGTCACAGAAGACAATCCTTTGCTACCGGCTACCATCATTTTCCGCAGCCATGCTCTGGAGGGAAAAACAGATGCCTCTATTCAAGTAAAATCCAACGTAAACTTTTTGATGGCTGGAATGATCAAGCCCATTTTGGAGAACCTATTGCAGAATTTTCAAAAGCAATTGCAGGCGCAGTTTGCTTAGTCCACTTGCTTCACCATTTCAGACAATGGAATTCTGAAACGTTCACCATAGATACCTTCTGGAATGCGCTTACCGCAGGATATCACCATGTTGATCTCTGCTTTTCTGGGCAAATTCAAAAGTTGTTTTAAACGTTTGCTGTCCATTCCTTCAACTGGACAAGTATCATGTCCCTCAGCGCTCATGGACAGCATGAAAGTCTGAGCCGCCAAGGCCGCACTCTTGTGCACAACAATGCGCATGTCTGTTCCCGTAACCTGGCGAACCATCGGTCTTTTAAAACCTGCAATCGTCACAAAAATCTTCTTCATCAATCCGCGAAATCCCAAAAAGTCATTGTTGTACAACAACGGCATTAGTTTGCTGTAATATTTTAATGCGCTTTGACCGCGAAAACTTGGGCGATCTCCATGCACATTCTTGACATGATTCAAATTGGCTTCTGCACGTTGCCTCCACAAATCAGGTCTGGCCACAACTACAATAATCTCCTTGGCTGTCTCTGTGGTATTTTGTGCCAAACAACAAAACGACACCTCTTTGATTTTTTCAGGGGTGCTCACCCGGTACATCTCCCACAATTGCATATTGCTACTAGAAGGAGCCAATTGGGCTCTTTCCAAACTATTGGTCACCGCGATGGGGTTGTAATCCGTAGGATGATATTTTCTAACGGCACGACGGGTTTTGACTATTTGATCAAATGCTTCTGAGTTGTTCATGTTCTTTCTTTTTTCGATCCCTCAATTTCATCCATGGTATTTCTACAAAACGATAAAGCAGATGAGACAACGCAAATGTAAGCACCCAAAACAAAATGTAGGGAAGAATTGAACCCGTGGGTTCTGATCCAACCAAGAAATGATTGATCAAGGCATACACCACTCCCAAATTGATCAAATACATGGAATAAGAAATTTTTGATGTCCACTCTATCCATTGTCCAAACCAACCGTTGGGTTTCAAAATCCAATTGGAAAACAAAGGAAGGGTTAATGCAACGCCCAATGACTTTATGGAAAAAGACAATACCCTTTCATAAAAACCAAAAGCATCAATCATTAAGTTCGAATCAACAATGAGAACGATCATTCCAACTGCAAAAAAAAACTTTGGATTTCGGTTAAAAAAATTGGAATGAAAAAAGGAAAGAAACGCGGCGAGCAATCCAAAAGCAATGGCATCCAAACGATAGACAACCACTTTTCGCCATTCCACATCCCAAGTGTACCAATCCATATCTGGATGAAAGGATTTAGAAAGCCTGAGTAAAAATGGGACAATCAACATCAGCAACAAGGAAATCAAAAAGGCCTGGCGCTGTTTGATCAACTTATTGGTGGCCAACAAAAAAATAGGAAAAAGGAGATAAAACCATTCCTCAACGGACAAGCTCCAACTCTCCCAAAAGAAACCTTGAAATCCATGCAGAAAATTCTGACAGAAAACAAAGAAACTCCAGTGAAAGGATGACAACGAATCATTTGAAAATCCGAGATAAACAATAGTGATTTGAACAAGCAGAATCAAGTAATAATTGGGCAAAGTGCGGTACCATCTTCGTTTCAAAAAAGCCAATGTATCCTTCCAGCTCCATGCATCAGAAGAAGATTGCATCGATTTCAGAATTTGACCACCAATTAAAAAACCACTCAACACAAAGAACAATTCAACGCCATCGATCAAAGGAATGGAGATCCAATTTTTGAAAATATCACCCGCCAACAATTTCGCATGGCCTTTCAACACCAATAGAATGGCGATGGCCCTTAAAACGTCTAAACCAAAAACACGTTGCGGATTGTGCATGCATTAAAGGTAGAGAAATCTAATATTAGAACCATGAAAGAAAAAAGCACGAACAATAATCAAAACGATAGTTTGCGTTTCTTCTCCATTTTCTCCTTTTTTTTTTGTAAACCTATTTTAGGACGAGACAGATACCTTAAGGGGACTGAGAATATGAGGGAAGAGCGAGAATCAGAAAGAGAATGGGAATGAGGAAGTGGTTTTTCATGGGATTGATTTATTATAGTTTTAATTTCTTTTTAATCTTTCAAACA
>JBEISW010000226.1:0-3884 GCA_040375215.1 Crocinitomicaceae bacterium
TCCATTGGGAGTTGTTGTTGTGTTATTAGACAACAATGTAGTTACTGGATTGGCCAAATCAGTGAAGTCAATCTGGTGAATTTTTTTGGTGCTGAAGTCAGTCACCCATACGAGGGCAACACCATCTGACGCCATTCCATTGAGAAAACCAGCTCCGGTAATGTTGACATTTTGGACCAGTGTATTAGTAGCAAGATCAAAAACCTTCACCCGATTAGAATGAATCGCGAATAAGTGGTTGTTAAAAATCTCCATGCCATAGGCTGCTGCCAAAGGCGATGGTAATGTTGAAACACCATTGCCATCTCCATCAACGTGCACAACACTGTTGCTGTTGCTGACCAAGAATCTTCCCAGAATGGGATCATATTCTATGGATTCAATGGTTTGAAGATTTTGTGCTTGAAACACAAGGCTTGAGCAAATACAAGCGAGCAAAAAGAAAGTACTTTGATAATTCATGGTTGGCAATAATAAGGCAAAGACCAATTCCCCGCTATCTTTGTTGCATGTTAAATGCATGGAAAAAACAACCAACGATTGGAATATTGGGTGGAGGCCAGTTGGGGAGGATGTTTATTGAAGAAGCCAGTAGATACGATGTCCACATTTCAGTTCTGGATCCGCAAAAAAAAGCTTCATGTGCCCATCTCGCATCTTCTTTTACGGTAGGTGATTTCAATGATTACGATACGGTAATGCAATGGGCAACTGACAAGGATATCATCACCATTGAAATAGAACATGTGAATTTGGATGCTTTGTTTGCATTGGAAAAAATGGGAAAAAAAGTTTTTCCTCAACCTCATGTTTTAGCGACAATAAAAGACAAAGGATTACAAAAACTATTTTATCAAGAGCATGGTATTCCTACAGCGCCTTTTGTTTTGGTTGAAGATAGAAATGCTTTGGCTCAGCAGGAGTCCATTTTTCCTTGCATGCAGAAATTGAGAACGGGAGGATATGATGGAAAAGGAGTACAGTCTTTGAAAAGTTCAAGTGATTTGGAAAAGGCTTTTGATGCACCCTCTGTCCTTGAGTCATGGGTGAATTTTGAAAGTGAATTGGCTGTAATGGTAGCCAGAAATGAAAATGGGCAAGTAGTTACTTTTCCCCCAGTAGATATGGAATTCAATGCAGAAGCCAATTTGGTTGAGTTTCTGTTTTCGCCTTCTGAACAATCTTCAGAGGTATTGGCCAAAGCGGAAGCATTGGCGGTGAAGGTAGCAGAGCAGTTGCAAATTGTAGGGGTTTTGGCTGTAGAGATGTTTGTTTTGAAGAATGGTGAAGTCTTGGTGAACGAAGTTGCCCCAAGGCCGCACAATAGCGGTCATCATACCATAGAGTGTTGTATTACATCACAATATGAGCAGCACCTCAGAGCCATCCTCAATTGGCCGTTGGGCAATACTGAAATTATTCAACCTGCGGTGATGATTAATTTATTAGGAGAAAAGGATAGTCATGGGTTGGCGGTGTATGAGGGAATGGAGAAAGTGTTGAAGGAAAAAGGAGTTTATGTCCATCTATATGGAAAAGAAAAGACAAGTCCTTTCCGCAAAATGGGACATGTCACCATCATGGACCAAGACATTCAGGTGGCCAAGGAGAAGGCCCTTTGGGTGATGAAGACTTTGAAGGTGGTTGGTGAATAATTGAGGTGAGAGTTTTAGTATTGAATAAAGAACGTTAGTTTAGCCATATGAAGCAGTACCATGATTTGTTGCAACATTTGTTGGACAATGGAGTTAAAAAATCTGACCGTACAGGAACAGGCACATTTAGCGTGTTTGGTCATCAAATGCGTTTTGATTTGAAGGAAGGTTTTCCATTGTTAACAACCAAGAAATTGCACACCAAAAGCATCATTCATGAGTTGCTTTGGTTTTTGAAAGGAGAAACCAATATTGCTTACTTGAAAGAGAATGGTGTAAGCATTTGGGATGAATGGGCGGATGAGAATGGTAACTTGGGACCGGTATACGGATACCAATGGAGAAGTTGGCCCAATCCTGACGGCACACACACTGATCAGATTACCAAATTGGTTGAGGGATTAAAAAAGAATCCAGATGGACGCAGACACATTGTATCCGCTTGGAATCCTTCATTTATCGATCAGATGGCTTTGCCTCCTTGTCATTGTTTGTTTCAATTTTATGTAGCTGAGGGTAAATTAAGTTGTCAATTATACCAACGCAGTGCGGATACTTTTTTGGGTGTTCCGTTCAACATTGCTTCATATGCATTGTTGACAATGATGATGGCGCAAGTTTGTGGTTATGAACCTGGAGAATTTGTTTGGACAGGCGGCGATGTTCATTTGTATAGCAACCACGTGGAACAAGCGCAATTGCAATTGTCAAGGGATTTTAGACCATTGCCTCAAATGAAAATGAATCCAGAAGTCAAAAATATTTTTGATTTTAAGTACGAGGATTTTTCATTGGAGAATTACGATCCACATCCACATATCAAAGCCGCTGTTGCTGTCTAATGAAAACGCCTATTGTAAGCATCATTGTCGCCATGTCAGCCAATAGGGGTATTGGCCGAAACAATGATTTGATGTGGCATTTGCCAGAGGACATGAAGTTCTTCAAGGATAAAACTTTTGGACATCCGGTAATCATGGGGCGGAAGAATTACGAGAGTATTCCGGAGAAATACAGACCTTTCAAGAATCGATTGAATATTGTTATCAGCAGTCAGAACAATTACTCAGCTCCGGATTGTATTTTAGTTCAAAATTTAAGCGATGCTTTGGTTGCTGCAAAAAAGAATGAGGAGAATGAAGTATTTGTGATAGGCGGCGGTCAAGTGTACCGGGAAGCTCTGGAATTAGGTGTTGTAGACAGAATGTACATTACAGAAGTGGATGCGGTTTTTTCTGATGCTGAAGTTTTTTTTCCTGATTTTGATGAGAATCATTGGGGGAAAATAGAATTGTCAAGAAAGGAAAAGGATGAAAAACATCAATTTCCTTTTGTTGTCTATGAATACAACAAGAAGTTCTAGCCTTTGGCCCCAATATAGGCCATCAAACCAACACCTGTAAGCAATGCATTTTCATCAATGTCAAAACAGTTGTTGTGAACAGGGGCATTGAAAGTTTTTCCATCTGGACTGGTTGTTCCCAATCGATAGAAACAACTGGGGTACTTCTGCGCAAAGTAAGCAAAGTCTTCCGCAGTTGTTCTTAAAGACAAATCAACAACGTTTTCTTTTCCTAAAAATTCTTCGGCTAAAGATTTGGCCAAAGCTGTTTTTTCTGGATGATTGAATAATGCAGGATAACCCACATGAATGTCTACATCAATTTTGGTTCCTGTAGCTTGTTCTATGCCTTTTGCAATGTCATGAATGTGTTGATGGGCTTGGTATCTCCAATTTTCATCAAATGTTCTAAAGGTACCAGCCATGGTTACTTCATCAGGAATGATATTGGTAGCGCCTAGCCCTTGAATTTTCCCAATGGTTAAGACAGTTGGCGTAGCGGGCTCTGCACGTCTGCTGGGGATGGTTTGCAATGCCACAATGAGTTGTGCCGAAGCAACAATGGGGTCAATGCATTGATTGGGTTTTGCACCATGACCACCTTTCCCCTACACGGTGATGTAGATTTCATCAGTGCTGGCCATGTACCATTCTGATTTGAATCCTACTTTTCCTGCAGGCAATTCTGGGTAAACATGTTGACCATAGATAGCCTCGGGTTGGTGATCATTGAATATTCCGGCTTTGATCATTTCATTGGCTCCACCTGGTAAAATTTCCTCACCAGGTTGAAATATGATTTGAACAGTTCCTTCCCATTGGTCTTTCAGTTGGTTCAATACAATGGCTGCTCCAAGCACACATGTTGTGTGCACATCATGACCGCA
>JBEISW010000064.1:0-9806 GCA_040375215.1 Crocinitomicaceae bacterium
CTATGGCGATCCACTATATGCTTTTCATGATTGTGATTTTACTTTTCCTTATCATTCTATAGATTCAACGGATTGCAATCCTGAAAATGTAAACATCAATCCAGCTACGTTTTGGATGCGAGATTATGACCAAGATGGGTATTACAATTATTTCGATCGCCAACAATCTTGTGAGCAACCAGATCCAAGCTACATTTTGGTTTATGATCAACAAATGGATTGTGACGACAGCGCTTCTAATGTGCATTTTGATGCTTATGAAAACCCCTGTCCTGACAGCCTGGATGCAGATTGTGATGGTTCAGACCAAGGAATGGGTATCATGCCACACTGTAATTTTCATATGGATGGTGATGGAGATGGATACGGAGATGGTGTTGTCAATAATCTACCTTGTTGTCCAGCAAGTGTTCAATATTATTTAGATCAAGGATATGTAGGTTATAGTGGACTCGTTGATTGCGATGATGGAAATGCACTTATTCATCCGCTTGCCGCAGAAATACCTGGTAACAATGTGGACGAAAACTGTGATGGAAGTTTATTGGTTGGAATTGAAGAGGAAGAGATGGCAACCTTTGTTTTAGAAGCTAATCCATCTTTTGAATTGAATTTTTCTAGTACCGTCACTATTGATTTTTCTGAATATTTAATGACAATAACAGACATGAGCGGTAGAAATGTTTGTGTAGGAAGTGTTTTAAATTTTCTGAATAATAATCTATCGCAAGAATGGGAAACGGGTTGTTATTTAATTCAAATCTCAAATGGTGAGGTTATTCAAAGCTTAAAATGGTTGAAGCAATAATTACCATCAATTGAAGCATAGGAAAATAGAGAATTGTGATGGTTTCTTTTGAATCGTAATGGACCACCATTACAAATGGTCCATCGGGATTGATAGCTTACACTTTTGGAATATAGCTGATGGTTTGGGTTGCGGCGTTAGTATTGTGCAGGAAGGTGTAAGGATAGATAAAAATCCGCACTAATTATTGCGCAGCTGGTTCTACCCAGTCACCATGTGATTGGATCAATGCGATTAATTCATCGACAGCTTCTTCTTCGGGAACGTTTTTCTTGACCACTGTTTTTTCCTTGTACAAGGTGATTTTTCCTGGCCCTGTTCCAACATATCCATAATCCGCATCGGCCATTTCTCCAGGACCATTGACAATGCAACCCATGATGCCGATCTTAATTCCTTTTAAATGTGATGTGCGTGAACGAATCTTGGCGGTGGTTTCTTGCAAATCAAAAAGTGTGCGACCACAAGAAGGGCATGAGATGTACTCAGTCTTTGAAATCCGGGTTCTGGTAGCTTGTAAAATGCCAAATGCGGTGGAGTTGACGCGTTGCAACGCAATGTTAGCAGCGGTCATCATGATGCCATCTCCCAAACCATCTATGAATAGTGCCCCTTGATCCACGGCACTATTGAGCATGAACTCATCCTCCGAATCTGTGGTGTATCGGGTGTGAACAACAACAGGTGTCTTGCAATTGCTGTTGATTAAATGCATATAGGTTGAACGCAAATCCATCACTTGCAAGGGATGGATGGAGGACAACAAGATCACTGCTGTCGGATCTTTTGCTACGCATTCAATGATGCTGTCTGTCAACTCTTGGGTTTGGAGTTGAACGAAGTTGATGTCGTTGTGCTTTTTAACACTTCCCAAATATTGTTCTATAGACCAACAAGGGTAAGTGCGAATAGCGGTTGTGTTTTGTAACCAATTGGCACCATTTTGAATGATGCCCAAGGTTCCAGGAATGTCAAAATTTATTTGTTTGTCGCCAATGAAAATATAATCGCAAGCCAGGTCGCTCAGGTTCCATTTGTCCATGGGGACGCTGTATTGATAACCGGCGCCAAAGAAGCTGGAAGGATTGATTTCATTGCGATTGCTGAGATCCATCACCACCACAGGTGTGTGTTTCCCACCAATGTTATTGACTTCAGCCGTTGGTCTTCTTTGGTAGGAGAATGGATTGATGTTGTATTCCCTTCTTGTTGTCTCAGGATACAACGATCTGTTTTGGTAACGGTCCGCCAAAATCTTGGCAACAGGAATTTCAAATTCAGGTGCTTCGGTCAAAGAAACGCGAATGGTATCTCCAATTCCGTCTTCCAATAAAGTTCCGATTCCGACTGCAGATTTGATGCGTCCATCTTCGCCATCTCCGGCTTCCGTTACGCCCAAATGCAAAGGGTAGTTCATGCCTTCATCCATCATCGTTTTCATGAGCAAGCGATAAGCTTGAACCATGACCAATGTGTTAGAAGCCTTCATGGAAATAACAATTTCATGAAAATCATGTTTGCGGCAAATGCGCAAAAATTCCATGGCGCTTTCCACCATGCCTTCTGGTGTATCGCCATAACGACTGAGAATGCGATCGCTCAATGAACCGTGATTGGTTCCTATGCGCATGGCAGTTCCGTGTTGCTTGCAAAGTAATACAAGCGGAGTAAAACGCTCTTCGATGCGATTTAGCTCCGCTTGGTAAGTGTCATCGGTATAGTCAATCTCTTCAAACTTCTTCTTGTCCGCATAATTCCCGGGATTGACACGTACTTTCTCAATCAATTTTGCGGCTATTTCAGCTGCATTGGGTGTAAAGTGAATGTCGGCAACCAAAGGCGTGTTGTATCCTTTGTCAACCAACATTTTTTTGATGTTGGCCAGGTTTTCAGCTTCGTTTTTGCTGGGAGCGGTAATGCGCACCAATTCGCAGCCAGCATCAATCATGCGGATACTTTCCGCAACGGTACCCTCTGTGTCCATGGTGTCCACAGTGGTCATGCTTTGCAAACGGATGGGGTTTTCACCGCCAATGCCAATAGAACCAACCTTTACCGCGCGGGAAGGAAAGCGTTTGTATTGAAAAAGATCGACGCAGTACATTATTTGTTTGCGTTGTATTTTTCGCCAACAATGCTCCAATTGATTACATTGAAAAACGCATTGATGTAATCAGGACGACGATTTTGGTAATGCAAATAGTAAGCATGTTCCCAAACATCGATACCAAGGATGGGAAAACCTCCGCAAGAACCGGGCATCAATGGATTGTCTTGGTTAGGCGTAGAGCATACTTCAACTTTTCCACCTTTGTGCACACACAACCAAGCCCATCCTGAACCGAAACGGGTAGTTGCTGCTTTGGCAAAAGCATCTTTGAATGCTTCCATTGAACCAAAAGCATCATTGATGGCCTTGGCCAAATCACCTTCAGGTTGATTGGCACCACCTGGAGTCATGATTTCCCAAAACAAGTTGTGGTTGTAAAAACCACCGCCATTGTTTCTGATGACAGGAGTATCAAAGCCAGAAGTCATCAATTCTTGAATGGATTGACCAGCCAAAGGAGAGTTTTCCAAGGCAGCGTTCAAATTGTTGGTATAGGCTGCGTGGTGCTTGCTGTGGTGGATTTCCATGGTACGTGCATCAATGTGCGGTTCCAATGCATCATAGGCATATGGAAGGGGGGCTAATTCAAACTTCATATGGTTATTTTTTTGCGAAAATAGTTTACATGGGAATAGGATGACCAAAAGCAATGAAAACATTGCGGGATGTGTGTATAATTTAATTCTCATACCCTCAAAAAAAATTAGTCAAGAAATTGTTCACACCATGCACAAAAATGCCTATTCCTTTCGGATATTTGCATTCGAGGCATACTGCCTCTCACCTAACAAGAAATATTATTACAACAAATGGGATTGTTTAGCTTCCTGACTCAGGAAATCGCCATTGACTTGGGCACGGCCAACACCATCATTATCATGAATGATAAGGTAGTGGTAGATGAGCCATCGATTATTGCCAGAGACCGCACTACGGGAAAGACTGTGGCTGTAGGACGTCAAGCGCAGCAGATGCATGGAAAAACCCACGAAAACATCAAGACCATTAGACCGTTAAAGGATGGTGTAATAGCAGACTTCCATGCCGCAGAAGACATGATCAAAGGGATGATCAAGATGATCAACCGTGGTCGCAACTTGTTTCAACCTTCATTGCGTATGGTGATTTGTATTCCTTCTGGAATTACGGAAGTTGAGAAGCGCGCGGTTAAAGACAGCGCTGAGCATGCAGGAGCCAAAGAGGTGTATTTGATTCATGAACCAATGGCAGCGGCCATCGGTATCGGTATTGATGTGGAAGAACCCATGGGTAACATGGTCATCGACATAGGTGGTGGTACTTCTGAAATTGCAGTCATTGCATTGGGTGGTATTGTAACAGACAAAAACATTCGTGTCGCTGGTGATGAGCTGACACAAGACATTGAAGATTACATGCGTCGTCAGCACAATCTCCAAGTAGGAGAGCGCACAGCTGAGCAGATTAAAATAGAAGTGGGTGCTGCACTCCCTGAGTTGGAGAATCCGCCAGCGGACTATAGCGTACGCGGAAGAGACATGTTGTCTGGTATCCCAAAAGAAATCAAAGTGAGTTATTCTGAGATTGCGGGTGCATTGGACAATAGTATTTGTAAAATCGAAGAGGCCATCATGTCCTGCTTGGACAATACACCTCCTGAATTGTCTGCAGACATTTACAAGACCGGAATTTATTTGGCCGGTGGTGGTGGATTGTTGAGAGGTTTGGATAAACGAATTCAAGACAAGACCAAGTTGCCTGTGCATGTAGCGGATGATCCATTGCGCGCAGTGGCCAGAGGTACGGGAATCGCCCTGAAAAACATCAACCGTTTCCAATTCTTGATGAGAGAATAATTTGCGTTGTAGGGAATGAAGAACATTATTGAGTTATTAAAGCGGCATTTTGTCTTTGTTCTTTTTTTAATCCTCTTTGTTTTTTCTTTGGTGGTATTGTTTTCAAGCAATCGCTACCATAAAGCTTCTTTTGTTTCTCAGAGCTCTGATTGGGTTGGGAAAATCTACGATTGGCGAGACCAATTGCAACGCTATTTGCGTCTGAAGGAAATCAATGACCAATTGGCTTTGGAGAATGCTAATCTGCGTTCTCAATTGCCAGAGAATTATTTCTTTATTGATACCACTACCCATAATGTTCAAGACAGTATCCGCAAGCAGCGCTATTTTTTCCGTTCAGCCAAGGTGAGCAATGCGTCGGTCAATAGAGAAAGCAATTACTTGACATTGGATCGTGGACGATTGGGCGGTATTTTGCCCAATATGGGTGTCATCAACAACGGGAGTGTTGTGGGTGTTGTCACCAGTGTGAGCGATCATTTTTCTGTGGTACTCCCCATATTGAATCCCAAATTTCAAGAGAGCGTGAAGATGAAGGGCAGTGGCGACTTTGGATTGATTGCATGGCCTCCCGGTTCAGACCCCGCCTATGCTGATGTCAAAGACATTCCCAAACATGTGCAGGTGAGTATCGGAGATACTGTTCTTACAACGGGCTATGGTTCTCACTTTCCAGCGGATCTTTTTATTGGGTATGTGAGCGAATTGAATGACCAACCCGAAGAAAATTTTCACCGTATTAAAATACAACTCGCCACGGATTTTAGAAAATTGAGTCATGTTCAAGTGGTGAGTGATATTTTAAAACAAGAACAAGATTCATTATTAATTCAACAACAGCAACGCGATGGGGTCGAAGACAATAACTAGTTTCTTGCGCATATTTTTTCTGCTTTTCTTGCAAGCCTTAGTGGTTTCTCGTTTGCAGTTGTTAGATGGATTTGTTTTGCCTTGGGTCTATATTTTTGGAATATTGATGTTGCCTTTTGATACACCCAAGTGGTTGGTTTTGATCTTGGCTTTTATCACCGGTTATTTTATGGACCTTTTTACTGGACCCATGGGCATGCACATGACTGCTTGTGTAGTTTTAGGATGGTTGCAACCCATGGTTCAACGCCTCATGTCTCCCCGGGAAGGTTACGACGCCATTCAAGAACCCACTATTCAAAAAATGGGATTGAGTTGGTATTTGACTTATGCTGGAATCTTGACTTTTTGTCATCACTTTATTTTGTTTTACGCAGAGACTTTGCGCATTACGCCATTTTGGTATCAAATTGGGCATATCGTATTCAGTGCTATTGGAACCTTAATCCTTTTGGTGGTGGGTCAATATTTGATTTTTAATAAGAAGGTTAAAAATTAATGGAGGGCAGAAGATATACTTTGATTGTCATTGTGATGACCATCGCAGTAATTTATCTGCTAAGGATTTTTGGTTTACAAGTTGTTTCGCAATACTGGAAAGACAGGGGAACTGCCTTGACTGAGAAGGAAGTGGTGGTGTATCCTTCAAGGGGTGTTATTTACGATAGAAACTTAAAAGTATTGGTGACCAGTCAAACGGTTTACGATTTGATGGTATTGCCCAAAGATGTGTTGCCTTTTGATACAACAACCTTTTGCAACATCACTTCATTAACGATTGAAGAATTGCGCAGTATTCTCAAAAAGGCAGTCACGTATCCCAATGTTCGGTACAAGCCTTCCGCTGTGATCAAGCAAATGAAACCGGAGGAGTATGCGCCCATTGCTGGCGAGTTGTATCGCTTCAAAGGTTTTTACGCTCAGGCCAGAACGCTCCGTGTATATCCTGAAAAAGCAGGGGCGTTGCTTTTGGGTGATGTGGGTGAGGTGACCAAGTCATTGATGGAAAAATTTCCTGAATACAAGAAAGGGGATTACATTGGATTGAGCGGAATAGAGAAATCATACGAGAACGAATTGCGCGGTCAGCGCGGAATCAAATATGTCTTTCGAGACAACTTAGGCGTAGAGCGCCAAGTAGCCAATGGTAGCTTGGATGTTAAGGCCATTGAAGGAACGCACGTGGTTTCATCCATTGACATTGACTTGCAGAAGTATGGTGAAAAATTGATGCAGAACAAGCGGGGCTGCATTGTGGCCATTGAACCCAAGACAGGAGAGATATTGGCTTTGGTTTCTTCGCCCACATTTGACCCCAACTTATTGTTAGGCCGAGCAAGAGGAACCAATTTTTTGGCCTTGAGCAGGGACAAGCAAAAGCCGTTGTTCAATAGAGCAACCCAAGCGCAGTATCGTCCTGGATCTATTTTCAAGATTGCACAATCGCTTACGGCATTGCAATTGGGTGCCATTACAAAGGAAACGCGCATACCTTGTAACAGGGCATTGATTGGCTGTCACGGTAGCCACAGCATGGATGATTTGGAAATGGCCATTGTACATTCTTGTAATCCTTATTTCAGAGGAGTGATGCAACGCGTGGTTGAAGGTGGCCGAAATCCAAAGAATCGTTTCAAGGACGCTCAGATTGGTTTGGGCATGTGGCGCACACAAATCATGAAGTTTGGTTTTGGAACCAATTTGAGTACGGATATTCCAGGGGTAAAGAAGGGGTTGGTGCCAAGTCCAGAGTACTATGACCGTGCTTATGGCAAAGAGTCATGGAATTTTAGCACCATATATTCCATCAGTATTGGAGAGGGAGAGATGCTGGTGACGCCCATTCAGATGTGCAACTTGGCCTGTATTGTCGCCAATAGAGGTTATTACTACAGCCCACATACGGTGAAAAAAGTGGGATTGAACGGTGCGCCTCGTCCGGAGTTTGCACAACGAAATGATGTGGGCATCAACCCAGAATATTTTGATGTGGTGATTTCAGCCATGGAGAAAGTTGTTGGTCCTGGAGGTACAGCCAATGGAGCCAAGCTGCAGGATATTGTTATTTGTGGCAAAACAGGTACTGTTCAAAATGAACCACGAAAAGACCACAGCGTATTCGTTTGCTTTGCCCCCAAAGATGATCCCAAAATTGCGCTAGCAGTATATGTAGAGAATTGTGGATTTGGTGGAACATGGGCAGCGCCTATCGCATCATTGATGATTGAGCAATACTTGAATGACGCCATCAAAAACGTGGAAAGAGAGAAACATATTCTAGAACAAAATTTCTTGAATCAATGAGCAGGAGCAGAAACAATAGTGCAGTAGGTCCCATTGATTGGCCCATCATTGGTGTTTGGATATTCTTTGTCATTTTTGGTTGGATGACCATTTACTCAGCAGCTTATGACGCTGCGCATCCGATGCCTTTTGATTTTGCCAAGGAATATGGCAAGCAAATGATGTGGATAGCTATTTCAATATTATTGGCCATTCTTACATTGTACATTGAAGGGGATTTCTTTGCCAAGTTTGCTTGGGTGATCTATGGTTTTTTTCTAATGCTTCTCGTGCTGGTATTGATTATTGGTAAAGAAGTCAACGGCGCCAAGGCTTGGTTTGGTGTGGGTTCATTTGGTATTCAGCCTTCTGAGTTTTCTAAGATTGGTGTGGGTTTGGTATTGGCCAAATACATCGCCTCCATCGGCGGTGGTCAGTTGAAAAATATGCAGAGTAGGATGGTTTCTGCTGCCATCATTGGTATGCCGGCAGGATTGATTTTGTTGCAGCCGGATGTGGGGTCCTTGCTCACTTTTGTAGCCTTTGTTTTTGTGATGTACCGAGAAGGCTTGTCAGGGAATGTTTTGATTGTTGGTTTTGCGGCCATTTTATTTGGTGTCTTGTCCATCGTTACGGGAGCGGGCACAGCGGATATTCCCTTTTGGGGCGAACAAAGTGGGGTATGGATGCTCATCATCGTTTTGGTGATTCTCGCTTTACTTGTCTTGGTTTATACAAGGAATTTTATCCCTCCGCGCAATCGCCGAAAAATGTATTTGATTGTCATCATAGGAACCCTAGCAGCATCATCTTTTAGCTACTCTGTATCTTACATCGTAGATAATATTTTGGAGAAACACCACAAGGAAAGAATCTATGTGATGTTGTCTTTGCCCGTTGAAAGGAAGGACGCCGATTACAATGCGGAGATGGCCAAGATCACAGTTGGCATGGGCGGTGTCATGGGCAAAGGTTGGTTGGATGGTCCCATGACGCAAAACAATTATGTTCCTGAACAGTGGACTGATTTTATTTTTAGCGCAGTGGCGGAAGAGTGGGGATTCTTGGGCAGTTTGATCTTGATTGGTGCCTACGTTTTTTTAATCATCAGATTGATGTTTATTGCAGATCGTCAACGTTCAGTATTTTCAAGGGTTTATGGCTATTGTGTGGCCTGCATTTTCTTCATGCACTTCCTCATCAACATTGGAATGGTGATTGGATTGGCGCCCATTATTGGTATTCCATTGCCATTCTTTAGCTACGGTGGCTCATCATTGATGGCCTTTACTTTACTCCTGTTTATCATGGTCCGTTTGGACTCTGAACGTTGGAGCGTGTTGAAATAAAAGTCAACGAAACTTTTCTTTGATCTCGCGCATGAATTGAGAAGCAAAGACAAACTCATTCAACAGCGGATGATTGGATTTTAGAATGCTGTGACGATCTCCAGACCATACAAACTCGCCCTTGCTCATGAATTGGATGGTGTCTGCAATTTCTATCACAGAGTTCATATCATGGCTAATGACGATGGTGGTCATGTTGTACCTTTCGGTGATCTCCCGAACCAATCCATCAATTTTTATACTGGTCAAGGGGTCAAGACCTGAGTTGGGCTCATCAACAAAAAGATACTTGGGATTCAAAGCAATGGCCCTGGCCAATCCTGTTCGCTTTTTCATTCCACCAGAAAGCTCACTGGGAAATAAACTGCTCTTGCCTGACAGCCCTACTTGCTCCAATATTTCGTCTGTTCTTTTTTCCATCTCCTTTTTGGTCATGGGGGTGAACATCTTCATGGGAAACTGTATGTTTTCCGCAACAGTCATGGAATCAAAGAGGGCAGCTCCTTGAAAAAGCATGCCGATATTGTTCAATATTTTCTTTTTTTCAATGA
>JBEISW010000315.1:0-2600 GCA_040375215.1 Crocinitomicaceae bacterium
AGTGTTTTCTCCCCTATGCATTGGCAAGAAATTCTGCAGCGCTCGCAACGACTATTTCTTTCCTTGGCCATGATTGGAATCGTCTTATTGGTATTGACATATCCTTGTGTTCATTTATTAACAGATAAGTATTCTGGTTCAAGTGAATTTTTTTATTCAGGAATTTTTCCGTTGTCTTTTTATTTTTTGAGTTTTTCATTGCCATCTATGTTGATGGCTCAATCCAAAAATCATTGGATTGCGTGGGTTTCTTTTGGTGCATTTCTGCTCAATTTTACATTGGTTAAGTGTCTTCTTCATTATGTAGATGATTCAGCTCGTTTTGCTTTACATCTTACAGGCTTGGTGTATTTTTTTCAATACTTGGCTTTATTGCTTTTGGTGAAAAAAATGCTGAAGAAACGTTTTCCTGATTTGCGGCTTAAATTGTTTTATTGGAAAAGCCAAGGAGTATTTTTATTGTTTATGATATTGATGATGATTTCTGTAAGTGAAAATGGACAAATCCGTCCAATAACTTATTTAGCTATACTGTTTGGGCTGGGTTTTCAATTGTTTAATTGGAAGGTTTGCCGGGATGATATGAGATGGATAGCAGCTTCGGGGGGGCAAGGAAAAGATGAGTAGACGTGTATTTTTTTATCCATTTATACAATCACATTGGAGCTGTTTTCAAAGTCTTATTCCTGAATTTCATCTTCAATCATATTCCATTTTTTTAATTCATGATGGTTGCCAGCATCCCAGTTTGGTTCAATCGCAATTATCAATGCAGTCGGGATTGGTGGCTATTCTGAGGACTAAACAAGAGGTGAATGCAATGTTGATTGGCCAACAAGATGTGTTATTGGTTGGAAATGACTCTGACCCGCCCACTGTGCAATGGATTCAATATTTCCGAAAACAAAGCGCAGCAACCATTATGCTTCAAGATGGTTGGTTGGTATCAGAGAATATTTTGCGTCCTATTTATCGAACGCCCAGTTTATACCTAAAATTAAGATGGTTGGTTCATTATATTTTGGTGCGTTACACTAGTGCTGGTCGCAAGTTTTTTCACAATTTTTTATGTCAAAATGCGCAGTTTTTTTTCTTGTATTCTTCTTTCAGTAGGGAGCAGTTGCAAAGGGCGGGAGTGAAAAGTCAATGCCTGTACGTTACAGGAAGTCCAAAACATCGCTATTTGAAAGAAATTGATCATGAGGTTGAAGTAGGAGTTTGGATTTTGTTTTCTACTGTCACCTTCTCCGCCCAGGACTTAAAAGATACGGTAGACTCGATAAATGTGTTGCTAACCAATCAGTATTGTCGCAAGCTTTTAATCAAGTTGCATCCTGATGAAGATGCATCGAAATACGCTGATCTGCGTCATCCTAAACTCGAGTGGGTGAATGCAACATTTACTGAAGTAATTAGTGAGAGTAAAGTTCAGATTGCTTTTTGCTTTGCTTCGACAGTCGTATTGGACCTTCTAATGATGAATATTCCAGTTATTCAAATTGCGATTGGAGGCATGAATCGTCGCTACACCAATTACTTTTATGATTTGCCATTGATGACTCATTCTATGCAATTAGATGAATTAATAAGTACTTATAATTTAGGGGATATTAGAGAAAAAGGGAGCAAGTATTTGTTAGATTTGGAGGGTGAAGTGGATAGCCGAAAGAACGTGTTGAATGTCATCAATCAAATATTATCATGATTTCCGTAATTATTCTCAACTATAATAGGAAAGAGGATCTTAAGCAGACTTTGACTAGGCTTTATTGGCAGCAAAATGTGGTGTTTGAAGTAATAGTGGTTGATCAACATTCACTAGACGGAAGTGTTGAAATGGTTCAGACGCTTTTTCCATCAGTCCGGTTATTTGCATTACAAGAAAATATCGGGGTTGCTGGCGGTAGGAATTATGGAGTAATGCAGGCCAAGGGTGAGTATTTGGTATTCTTGGATGATGATGCAGAGTTTGTTGGGTTTGATGAATTAAGAAAGGTAGAGTTGGTATTTAGATGTAATCCAAATATTCATTTGATTGCATTTAATATCAACGGACATCCCGAGGTTCCTGAGAAGTTTAAGTTGTTTTCTGTTCACCCTGATAAGTTTGTCAATGGTTACATAGGTTGTGGCCATGCCATAAGAAAAAGTACTTTTGAGAATTTGGGAGGCTACACCAAAGAACTGTTTTTTTGGGGTGAAGAAATAGAATTTGCAATTAAAGTTTTTACCATTCCAAACGGGAGGATTTTGTATAAAGGTGATGTGTTTGTTTTTCATAGGGTCAGCAGCCAATCAAGATTAAAATGGAAAGAGGGTAGGTTCTATTATAAAGTGAGGAATAGATTGAGTATCTCTAGGAAATTATTTCCACTAGCCGTTAACTGGATTTACATATTCTATTATTCACTGGCATATTGTATCCGAGCAATACAGTTAAAAGAAGTTTCCTCATATTTGAAAGCTTTACGAGATTTTCAAAGAATAGAGTTGAGTCATTCGAGTCGATTAAGTTTTGATAGGAAGAGCACACCTCTGAAATACCGTCACAAAGGCGAAACGAGGGTGGCGGGGTGGGGGTGGGAAAAGGGGGGGGGGGG
>JBEISW010000253.1:0-3426 GCA_040375215.1 Crocinitomicaceae bacterium
AACTTGGCCAATGATCAAGCCAAGTATGATTGGGTGTTGTCATTGGATGCTGATGAATGTTTGGATGAGGAATTGAAACATTCACTTTTGCAATGGAAATTGAACAGTCCGAAACCTGCATCATTTCATCGTTTGACCAATTACTGCGGTTCATGGATTAGGCATTGCGGTTGGTATCCAGATACAAAATTCAGGTTGTTCAATCGCCATGAAGTGCGCTGGGAAGGTTTGATACACGAGCAATTGCAATCAATATCAGCAGTTGATCCTGTTGTTTTAAAAGGCAATTGCTTGCATTACAGTTATTATGATCGTCAAGGTCACTATGCCCAGGCGTTGAAATTTGTAACCTTGATGGCGCGCGAGAAAGTGACGGCAGGAAAGAGAACCTTTTTGTGGATGCGTTGGTTATCACCCTTAGCCAAGTTCATCAATATGTTTGTGATCAGAGGAGGGTTTTTAGATGGATGGGCTGGTTGGCATGTTTGCAGAATTTCAGCTTGGGCCGCATATCAGAAGTATACTTTGTGGTATAAATTTCAATCCGAAAAGGAAGCATGAGCAACATCCAGCGAATCATGATTGTCCGCACGGACAGCATTGGAGACGTCATGCTGACCTTGCCCATGGCGTATTATCTCAAACAATTGTTCCCGGATGCGGAAATTTTATTTTTGGGAAAGTCGTATACAAAAGACATTATTGATCGCTGTCTTTGGGTAAATCGTTTTGTCAATTCAGATGATTTCCAAACACTAGGCGACGCTGAGAAAATGATGTCCGGTTTGCTTTTGGATGCTGTGGTTTTTGCATTGCCAGATTCGTTTTGGATGAGAGTAGCGCATGCAGCGAGTGTTCCTGTTAGAATAGCCACGGGTCACCGTTTGGCCAGTTGGCGCTGGGCAACACATAGACCCATGTTTGGTCGAAAGAATTCCGATTTGCATGAATCTCAATTGAATTTGAAATTGCTCAGTCCTTTGGGTTTTAAAGATATTCCTACCTTAAATGAATTGGAACAATTGAACTTGTTGTCTTTTAATGCACCAGATAAAAGGAAGCGATTAATCATTCATCCTTTTTCTCAGGGCAGCGCATTGAATTGGAGTTTGGAACAGTATGATGAGTTGGTGGGTTTGCTGAAGAATGAAGACTGGGAGATTGTGGTATCAGGTGCGGTCAAGGATAAGGAAAGGTTAGACAATTTTGCTGGTGTTCATTTGAAGTCAATACCATCCGTTTGTGGTCAATTCAATTTGAGCGAGTTTATTGACTTCATTGCTGAGAGTGAAATGCTCTTGGCTTGCAGCACAGGTCCATTGCACATAGCAGCAGCAGCTGGAGTTAAATCAGTGGGTTTGTATGTTGATAGAAGACCGATACATCCTGGAAGATGGTCACCTATTGGTTCACAGGTTTTTGTCCTAAAAGAAGAGGATCAAGGGCAGCAGCAAATATTGACTAAGCCAAGCGAGGTCGCCACTTTTCTGAAGACCACAATGGCGCTCCCAACCACCAAGCCGTAAAGAAGGCAATAAAGGTTATTCCAGCCTGCGTTTCGAGTGTGTCTTCCGTTACCATAGAAAACAATATGATCATCACAAAAATACTGGCAATGAGCGAGCATCTTTTGGCAGCTTTGATAATGTTGTATAAAAAGACAAAGCAATAAAACATGCCAAGAATACCCAACGTTAAAATGATGGTCAAATACTGATTGTGAGTTCTGAGTTGGTATTGAGGCAATAAGCCATGATTGTCCCTTGCATATCCTTCTTTAATTACATCGTTCAGATCTCCTGTTCCAGTGCCCAAAACCCAGTTTTCTCCTATCAATTGAAGGGCGTTTTGCCAATAAATAAAACGTTGGAACAATGAATATCCATTGGGAGCATCACCTAGACGAATCATTTGGTATTCAAAAAACAATTTGTCTAAACGTCGCTCCAGACCGTTCATTTCAGAATATTGACAATTGGGGATGCCCATTTCAATCTCTTTGACTTGTTGATTGGTGAGTGATTGAACCGTTTGCTCATCTTTGGGTTTTCCCATGGAGCTGATGTAACGGATAAGTGTTTGATGAATGTCCCCTCCAGATAGATCTTTTTGGTTGTAATCCATATCACTGCGATCGTTCCAAGATTGAATGAGTTCCTTTTCACAAATATTCAAATGGACCAAATAGCCATTTTCAATTTGACCATGATCCAAAAGACTTGCGTAGTTATTTCCTTGAGCCGTTTTCACTAATGCAATTTGATTGGGCTTGATGGAGTTGTATGAATGGAATAGATGGATGATATAAGCCAACCCAACAATCATGAGTAATCCCAAAGTGCCGATAGTCCAAAGCTTATATCGGTAAGAGAACCGCAGTTTAAAATACCTAACAATGAAAAATAAACCGGCAATTCCAACCAAGAATAGACCTGTCGCCGATTCAATCAGGACAAGGTAGTAAATCAGAAAGAAAGAAAGTCCAAATCGGGTAACAGTTTTCCACAATTGATGAAAGGGATATGACCAAAGCAAAGCTATACCCAGCGCACTGAAAAGCCCCATCCGCACATGTGATGTAAACACACTGTACTCACGAATTTGTGAGGGGCTAAGTTTTTTTGATACTACCCAATGTGCCAATGGCATGGCATTGTGCACCAATAATATGGAGACAACTGCAGATATGACAATGCCCAAAATAAAAGACAATTCCACCATCCTTCTTTTTTCTTTTTTCAAGTCAGTCAGGTAAGCGGGTAGGGTAACGGACAACAACAACAAGGGCAATTTGATGCGCAAGTCATTAAGACCAAAATTCCAATTGGTGGACCAGAGCATGGCTATCATCAGCAACAAGTAAAGGATTACCCAATTTCTGGTGGCTGAGAAGGTGATGAATGCCCATGGTTTGATTTTTTTGCGGGCGATATCAATCAACCATTGAAGGGTGATACCCATGGTGCCAACAGACATCAAAACGGGGGACAACGATAAACCAACGACGATGGCAATCATCCATGTCATGAGTAACCAATGGTGTATGTTGTTTTTTGGTGTCATGGAAGCATTAAAATCTTCTTGTAATCTTTGGACAATACTTCAAGTGATTTTTTTACCACGGGATCATAATGAATGATTTGACGTGAGTAAGCTCTTGGATTTCCGGATCTTCTGACCATTTCTCTTTCCAACAAATATTTTAAAGTTGATTTGTTTTTCTCGAACTCCTTGTTGTTTTCAAAGTAAACTTTTTTCTGTAAAGCAATGATTTCATTGGTCAATTCTGGCTTGGATTTTTTCAAAAGCTCCGCTTGTTCATCCCACAATTTTAATTCTTCACCAATAGCGAAAAAGTTTGTTTTCTCGAGAAAGTTTTTAAAAGATTCCAGATCATTCTGAGAAAGATTGAAATTGCCTAGGGTG
>JBEISW010000171.1:0-5092 GCA_040375215.1 Crocinitomicaceae bacterium
GGTTGTAAAGAATTTGCACTCTTTATAGAAACCAGGGAAAATGCTGGTTTCAATTGTAAAACCGAGATTTTCTAAAGTTTCTAGATAATGTTGAGGTTCTTCAATTGCCAATCCTCCCATTCTAAAAGCGCAAGGAACAATGTTGAATTCTGTTTTAAAAATTTCCAAGCAATGTTTCAACGCTTCAATCATCTTGTCACTTCCGTGGTTCTCAACAAAACCATTCCATGAGTAATCAGCTTTATTGAAATTCCAACGATTCTGTTCTTCGTTCCAGGTGCTGGTAATCCAATGCGGATGCCAGTGAAATTGTAATTCATGACCACAAGTGGATAGCCAATTCAGTTGGTCTTTGATGCGTTTGTATTCCTGATGAAGACCACATCTTTTCAATGCTTCCAGATAGGCAATATCAATAAAGAAAGAAAGAGGTACAGATTGGTGATTGGCGATATCTGTAAGCTTCTGGGTTTTGGTAATGAGGTGCTCCAGGTCGTTTTGACCATCAAAGAAAATTTCGTAATCAAATGTTAGTACACTTAGCCTTTTCACAATTCCAGTTAAAGCCTTACAAATATAGCAATGCATTTAATTTTAGGTTCATTATTGCGCTATCTTTAGAATAAATTTTAAATCATGAATTGGATAATTTTTGGCGCAATAGGCGTCGTACTGTTTTTAGGGTTAAGGACAGTGCAACAAGGAAATGTCGCTGTTGTCACCATATTTGGTAAGTACCGCAGGGTGATAAGACCGGGACTTAATTTTATTATTCCCTTTATTGAAACCGTTTTTAAAAGGGTTTCTACTCAAAATCGATCGGTAGAGTTGGAGTTTCAAGCAGTGACTAATGACCAAGCCAACGTTTATTTTAAATCGATGTTGCTTTTCAGTGTTCAGGATGCCGAAGAGGAAACCATCAAGAAAGTAGCTTTTAAGTTCATCGACGACAAGAGCTTGATGCAAGCGCTTATTAGAACCATTGAAGGCAATATTCGTTCTTTTGTGGCCACCAAAAAGCAAGCAGAGGTATTGGGATTAAGAAGAGAAATAGTTGACCATGTGAAGGAACAAATTGATACAATCATTGAGCAATGGGGTTATCATTTGCATGATTTACAAATCAACGACATCACCTTTGATGAGATCATCTTGAAATCCATGAGCCAAGTTGTTGCTTCAAACAATTTGAAGGCGGCTGCAGAGAATGAGGGTCAAGCTTTATTGATTACCAAAACCAAGGCGGCAGAAGCAGAAGGAAATGCCATTAAGATTGCCGCTCAGGCGGAACGTGAAGCGGCACAGTTGAGAGGTCAAGGAGTTGCGCTTTTTCGTGAAGAAGTTGCCAGAGGTATGCAGAATGCTGCCAAGGAAATGCAAGAGGCCAATTTGGACGCCAATATGATTATGTTTTCCATGTGGACTGAGGCCATCAAGAACTTTGCAGAATATGGCAAAGGCAATGTGATTTTCTTGGATGGGTCAACAGAAGGAATGCAGAAAACAATGAGAGAGGTGATGGCTATGGGTAAAGTAGGAGAGACAGAAAAGTAAAAAATTCTTAGAAATAGATGTAAAAAATAAGAGGGCACTGCCCTCTTATTTTTTTCCATTAACATACCAAGCCAAAAGAGACATGGGGATATAAGCGAAGGTTAAATCTATTGCATTGAACCAAGTGGGTGCGGGAATCATTGCAACCGCACTGATGCCGCCAAGTAGGAAGAATATCCCGAAGAAAAGGGCAATGCTCTTTTCATTGCTTTGGGCAATTTTAATGGCTATCCAAGCACCAACAAAAGTCCCCAAGGCATGCGCTAAGAACGGCATGATAAAATGTTTGGGTTGAAACAGATGGATGCTGGATTGAAGTCCCTCAGCTGTTGTGACATCAACATTTTCCGGTGGAGCAATGATCATGGGAGATATGGTTACAAGACCCATATTGGCCAACATTCCAGCGACAAGGCCTATGACAATCGCCAAGATGCTTCTGATGATTTTTTTGTTGTTCATGGTCTAAATATAGGGTAAAAAAAAGGGTCTTAATGCAAGACCCTTTTTTGGTTTATAGTGCAATTAATAGTACATGCTGCGACGAACCTTGGCTACATATTTTGCCAAGCGAATGACTTGCTTGGTGTAACCAAATTCGTTGTCATACCAAACATACAACACAACGCCTTTCCCATCTGGACTGACTATTGTGGCTTGACTGTCAAACACGCTGCAACAATCGTTGCCTACGATATCGCTAGACACCAATTCCTCACTTATGCTGTAAAAAATTTGGTTCACCAAATCGCCTTCTAATGCAGCTTTTCTAACCATTGCATTCACTTCCTCCTTGGTGGTTGGCTTGTCCACATAAGCGTGAATGATGGCCAATGAACCATTGGGGGTAGGGACACGAACAGCGTTAGAAGTTAGCTTATCGGCCAAGGTTGGAATTACTTTGGTTACTGCTTTTCCTGCGCCCGTCTCCGTGATTACCATATTGATGGCAGCACTTCGACCACGTCGGCTTTTCTTGTGCATATTATCCAACAAGTTCTGATCGTTGGTGTAGGCATGAACGGTTTCAATGTGACCTTTGTCGATGCTGAAAGAATCGTGTATCGTTTTTAATATCGGACAGATGGCATTGGTGGTACAAGATGCTGCAGAGAAAATGGTTTCATTCTCTATGTCCAAATCGCGGTGATTGATTCCGTAAACAATGTTAGGGATTTCTTTACCTGGTGCAGTTAACAATACTTTGCTAACGCCTTTGGATTTCAAATGTGCGCTCAACGCCTCTCTGTCTTTCAATACTCCTGTATTGTCAATCACCAATGCATCATTGATGCCATAGATAGAGTAATCAATTGCTGCAGGATCTTTGGCTCCAATCATAAAAACCCTTTGACCATTGATGATCAAACATTTGTTTTCATAATCGGTTTCAACGGTTCCTTTGAAACGACCATGCACTGAATCGGTTTCAAAAAGCGCTGCACGTTTCTTGATGCTCAAGTCATCATTTTCTCTAGTAACAATGGCACGCAAACGCAACTGCTGTCCGCTTCCAGCTTGTCTTACGAGCTCTCTGGCAGCCAAACGACCGATACGTCCAAATCCATACAATACCACATCTCTGGGTTCCAATTCGTGACCGGACTCCTCGATGAAGTTTTGCAATTTATCTTCTAAAAATTCTCTTTGATTTTTGTAGTGTTCACGAGAAGTAGACCATTCATTGGCCAATTTCCCAATGTCAATTTTAGCAGGAGCCAAATTCATGTTGTACAATTCTGTTGCTAATTCTGCAGAATCAAAAACACTGATGGGCTTACCTACTACTTCAGCTGCGTATTTGTGCAGTCTTAGTATTTCAGTAATTCGGGTGTCCGCAAGGTGATTGCGAAAAAGCACCAATTCGATAGACTTATCGAACAATAGTTTTCCAACCATATGGGCCAATTCAACAGCGGCTCTTTCTTGGTTGACATACACGCTCAGTTCATTGCTGTAGGTGTCTTTTGACAAGTTGTTTGACATAAATAAATAATAAAAAATTGAACGTTTTGACCAAAAGGGTTCATTGACTTTTGGTTAGGCAAAGATAGTGCAATCCGTTAAGTGTTAAAAGTAGGAATTACCTTGACTTTTTTTTGAATGGACGAAACGATTTTTTCTTGGCACTTTGCGCCTTGGGATTGTACTCAGGCAGGTCACCAAACTTGGGGTCTATGGGTAATTTTTCAATGGTGGTTTGAATCAAAGTTTCAATTTTCTTGAATTTGTATTGATCCTCTGGAACAATGAAAGTGACAGCTTCTCCATCTGCTTCAGCACGACCAGTTCTGCCAATGCGGTGAACATAATCCTCTGCATCACCGGGTACATCAAAATTAATCACGACATCTACACCTTTGATGTCGATTCCTCTAGACATAACGTCTGTGGCGACCAATATTTTGCACTGTTGGTTTCTGAATTGATTCAATGCAAATTCACGATCTGATTGTTCCAAATCACTGGACATGGCCAATGAAGAAAATCCTTTTCTTTTGAGCATGTTTTGAATCTCACTCACTTGTGATTTTCTGCTACTGAATACGATAACACTTTTGTCTTTTCGTGGTGTCAAGTAGTCTACAAGCACACCAATTTTCTGGTTGTCAAATAGTACAAATGCACCTTGCTTCACATTGGATGGAGGTTTGCTCAATGCAATGTTGATGATGGTTGGATTTTTTAGAATGGATGAAGCAAAGCTGAAAATATTGTCCGGCATTGTCGCGGAGAAAAGCAAACTTTGTTTTTCTCTTGGCAATACTTTTAAAACACGCTGAATGTCTGGTAAGAACCCCATGTCGAGCATGCGGTCTGCTTCATCGAGTATGATGAATTTCAATTCAGAGAAATTGACATAACCCAGGTTGATGTGCATGTTCAATCTTCCTGGCGTTGCCACGATGATGTCAATGCCAGATTCGATAGCATGGCGCTCTTGGTTGAAAATTTTACCATCTCCACCACCATATATCGGCATAGAAGAAATGTCTGTAAAATAGCCGTAAGCAGCGATGGCTTGGTCAATTTGAGTTGCTAGTTCGCGTGTTGGAACAATGATCAGTGCAGAGATGTTTTTTCTGTTGGTTTCTTCCGTAATTTTTTGAATAACGGGTAGCAGAAATGCTGCTGTTTTTCCTGTTCCCGTTTGGGCGATGCCTAGAATGTCTTTTCCTAAAATGATTTCAGGAATAGCCTGTGATTGAATGGGTGTCGGTTTATCAATACCCATAGAATTAAGGCCATCAATAATTTCTGATTTTAAGTTGAGCTGTGTGAAGTTTTCAGTCATTGTTTAAGTTTTTTAATTGATTTTGTACATCATTGAGCATGTCCATTTGAATCTTCTGAATTTTAATGAGTTCTTGCTGCTGATGCATCATCAAATGGTCCAATTTATTGTGCAACAAGCGAATTTCTAATTCTGATTTTAAGTTAATGGTGAAATCTTTTTTTGCTCGGTCCCTGTCCTTTTCTTCTTGTCTGTTTTGGCTCATCATAATAATTGGGGCTTGCAGCGCTGCTACACAGGATA
>JBEISW010000239.1:0-3649 GCA_040375215.1 Crocinitomicaceae bacterium
CTCTTTGAAGTACCGCAGTTTGTTGAGCATTTCAGGCATCTCTTGGACTTCATCTATGAACAAAAGCGTGTCTTCCATTTTTTGAAGCGACATTTTCTTCTCTAGGAATATTCGAGAGACAAGTTCCTGAATGTCATATTCTTTTTGAAAAGGAACGGCATCCCTCCCTTTTTCCAAGTTGAGATAGATGTATTGTTTGAATTGTTTCCCAAACGCATGGATAGCGGTGGTTTTTCCAACTTGACGGGCCCCTCTCACGATTAGTGGTTTTCTCCACTTGGATAGTCGCCACTCTTGTAATTCATTTAGTATTTTTCTTTGAAACATACCGCAAAGATAATTTCATTTCTTAAAGTAAGGGTTAAAAAATTAAAATTTCGATTCAGAGTAAGGGTTATTTTTTTGTTTTTTCGATTCAAAGTAAGGGTTGTTTTTAGTTCATAAGTGTTGGACGTGGTTATATTTGAACATGAAGAAAAAATTGGAGGTGATAGCAACAGAGGTTGCGCATATCAAAGAAGCCAACCGTTTAAGAGTAGATCGAATTGAATTGTGCAGCGCTATTTCGGCGGATGGACTTTCGCCAAGTCATGGTCTGGTTGAATGGGCAATCAAGAATTCTTCAGTTCCTATTATGGTGATGATTAGACCCCGAGAAGGCGGATTCATTTATTCTCCAGAAGAATTGGAATTGATGTTGTCTGAGATTTCTTGGGCTAAGCAATGCGGTGCGATGGGAATTGTTGTAGGAGCACTGACTGAGAAAAATGAGGTCGATGTTGTATTGATGAAAACCATGGTTCAAGCGGCTTATCCCATGGAGGTAACCTTTCACCGTGCATTTGATGTGGTTCATAATCCGATGAAAGCTTTGGAAGAGATTATTGAATTGGGATGTACCAGAATTTTAACTTCAGGTCAGAAGACGAATTGTATAGAAGGAAAGGAATTGATTTTTGATTTGCAAAAGGTTGCAGGAGATCGCATCACCATCATGGCAGGGGCGGGTATTAACGCGGAGAGTATTGATGCAATCTGCAGTGATGTAATCAATGAGTATCACATGAGTGGTTTAAGAAGAGATAATCCGCAAAATGAGCAAGAAGAGATTTTTGGAGGACGCATTGTGTCCCGTTTGGAAGATATTGCAATGGTGTTGTCAAAATTGAGAGCATAAAAAAAGCCTCCACACGGAGGCTTTTCAATATGATGCAAGTTCTTTAGTGTTGAACAGGTGCTTTTCTTTCTTTAATACGGCTTGCCTTACCAGTCAAATCGCGCAAGTAGAAGATACGAGCTCTACGAACCTTACCGCGTTTGTTCACTTCAATGGTCTCAATGAAAGGAGTATTGAAAGGGAAAATACGTTCTACACCAACACCGCCACTCATTTTACGAATAGTGAAAGTTTCAGTTGATCCGGTACCACGGCGTTGGATAACAACTCCTGTAAAGGTTTGTGGACGCTCTTTGTTACCTTCTTTAATTTTGTAAGTAACAGATATGGTGTCTCCTGCTTGAAATGCTGGGAATTCACGTGCAGGATTTAATTGCTTTTCTAATTCTTTAATGCGGTTCATGACGTACTTTTTTTACCTTTTAAGGGTTGCAAATATAAACCTAAACTCAGAATTTCCAAAACCTTTTTTACTTTAATGAAAATTTTATGGGAACGGTCATTTTTACACTGACTGCTTTGCCATTTTGTTTACCAGGCGAAAACGTTTTTAGCGATCTAACCGCTCTGATGGCTTCTCTTTCTAGGCCAGCGCCATCTTTAACTCCCCGGATTACTTTGACGTCTTCAACTTTTCCTTCTTTATTGACAACAAACTGCACATACACGGTGCCTTGAATGCTGTTTTCTTTCTCAATTTCAGGATAAGTAACCAAACGAGCAATAGCCGTGGTGACATCTCCATCGGAATAAACAGGCATTTGCTCCACCATTGTCATTGGCTCTTCTTTGATTGGCTCTTCAATAGGGACAACTGTCGCATCGTATGGAGATATCAACTCAGGAGAGATGGTATCGTTTGTTATCTCATAAAACAACGCATTGGGGCCCGTCTTTTTGGGTTCTGGATTAGGTTTGCTGGTCCAAGAACGAACAAAATTTTTCTGATACTCCGCCCAAGCATCTTGCGTGGTTACTTTTTTGTAATCACCAGTAGCAAAAACTTTAGCAAAGATCTCAAAGTTTTCTACACTTTGAAATCCCGTTATTGGGGCAATTGGATTCAGCGCTTCATCGAAGAATATAAGCGTAGGGTAGGCGTTCACGCCGAGATTCATGGTTAATTCATGCACGCCATTTCTGCCCATCGTTCCTGGTTTGAAATCTGGATTTTTGTACGTTTTGCCTTTGAATACAACAGAGTCTCCGGACTCGGCATCAAATTTCACGCAGTAATAATTTTCATTCATGTACTTCACCACATCAGGATGGGTGAAGGTTTGGTTGGACATCATTTTGCAAGGTCCGCACCATTGCGTGTAAACATCAACCATGACTACACGAGGCTCCTTGGCCTCAGCGGCCTCTAGTTCATCCATTTTCATCCAATGAATTTTATCCTGGGCCAAAGAAAATTGTCCCCACAGCAGCAGGGACAATAGATAAGTTATTTTTTTCATGTTGTTCAATTATCTTACACCATTCATCATGGTCAATAATTTTTTGGATAACACAAATAATACCAAAGATGCAGCACCAGCCATGAAAACAAATAGCATGAAGAAATCATACAGTGTATCGATTTCGAAACCGATGAAATGTTTGGTGTTCTTTAGTGTTGAGGTTTCTAGAGTCTTTTGAATTTCTTCTTTCACTTTCAAATCCGTTACGTTAGCCATTTGAATTTTTTCCATGGCTATGGCAGGAACTTCAGATATGACAGGGGCTTTGGATTTGTCAAACTCAGCAGGAAACAATTTCACATTGTTCTTGGTTTGAAGATCTTCTACCAAGGTGATGGAGATTACAGGTTCTGGATACAATGCACTCAAAGTACCGGCGAACTTGTTTGCCGCGGAAGTAGAAAGAAACCAAACGCCCATCAACAAAGAGGCAAATTTTACAGGAGCCAATTTGTTAACCATGGACAATCCAATTGGTGATAAGCATAGCTCTCCCAAGGTGTGAATGGTGTACAAACTGATCAGCCACATCATGCTCACTTTTACGCCAGGTTGTAAATCTTTCACGCCAAATGCAATTACCAGGTATCCAATGGCCAATAAGAAAAGACCAATGGATTGCTTATAAGGAGAGGCAGGTTCCATGTTGCGTTTGCCCAAAACACCCCATAACCAAACGAAAATAGGAGCGAAAATAACGATGGCGATGGCATTGATACTTTGGAAATAAGAAGCAGGGATGATTTTGTTCATCACTGTTCTATTGGTCTGCTCCTCTGCAAAATAGGTCAATGAAGCCCCAGCTTGTTCAAATGCTGACCAGAAGAAGATGACGAAAAATGCTACAATATAAATAACCCATATTCTTTCTTTTTCAACTTTTGATAGGGTAGGGTCAGAAATGATAAAACCTGGAGCAGCTATGGTTAAAGAGAAAATGAAACTTCCGATGATATCCATTTCGGCAAATTTGAAGAATGTCAAAAACAATCCTGCGAATACGGCTCCC
>JBEISW010000128.1:0-6478 GCA_040375215.1 Crocinitomicaceae bacterium
ATAACTTATGGCATGGGCGTTTACTGGGCCAAAATGGCCAGTAAATCAATGGAAGATCAAGTTGAAATAATTGATTTGCGGTCTTTGAATCCCATTGACTATGACTTGATTCAGAGCAGCGTGAAGAAGACCAACCGCTGTCTTATTTTGACAGAAGAACCTGCGAGCAATGGATTTGCCCAAGCCTTGGCTGGATGGGTGGCTGAAAACTGTTTTGAATCATTGGACGTTGCACCAAAAGTCATAGGAAGTCAAGTAACACCCGCCATACCTTTGAATAGCATTTTGGAGCAGACGTATTTGCCTAAAATTGAAAACATAAAAATGACCATTGAGCAAATGCTCCATTATTGATAAATGAAGAGTTGGCTTCAAAAATATTTGTTCTGGATTTTCATCAGTGGTTTGGTAATCTATTGGGCATATCGACAATGGCCGCACAACATTGCCATTCAAGACATTCCAATTGAGCAAAATGATGGTCAAATTGTACCGTTGACCATTGCCAAAGATTCAATAACCATTGTTCACTTTTACGCCCATTGGTGCGGACCATGCATGCGGGAATTGCCTGAAATCGCGGAGTTCCAGGATGTTTATCAAAAAGCTGGAATCTCCATTATTTGCATAACAGATGATGCTTTTGATTTTATAGAAGATATTAAAAACAGATCGCAGTTAAAGATTCTAAGGACCCCGTCGCTGAAGGACATTAACGTGTTCAGCATTCCTATGACCTATATTTACAATCAGAAAGGGGAACAAGTGCAGCGCATTGAGGGCCCCTTTGAATGGAGCAATCCAAATACAATGAACGAAATTTTGAAAAACAATTAAACATGAGTGAAAGCGTTGTTACCTTAATTATTGACGGAACAAGAACAGAAACCGTAATTGACAAAAATGGCAAGAGTTTACTAGAAGTAGGAATTGAATTGGGATTGGATCCGCCCTACTCTTGTCAAGGAGGAATATGCACATCATGCAAAGCCAAGGTGTTGGAGGGTGAGGTTACCATGAAAGTCAACCATGCGTTGTCTCCCAGAGAAGTTGAAAAAGGATGGATTTTGGCTTGTCAGTCTCACCCTGTGACAGATAAGGTGGTGATCTCATGGGATGAATAAACATAAAAACACATGAAAATAAACGCCGCATTTGCAGCCACTATAATCACTGCACTAGGAATCTTCATGGCGTGCAAACATGACGTGCCCATTCCAGAGCCTTCCAATGACCCTACAGTTTCAGAAAACTGCTCTACCGATACCGTCTATTTTCAAAATACCATTCTGCCCATTCTTGTGTCCAATTGTGCCATGTCAGGATGTCATGATGCTGGTTCAGCAAGTGAGGGCATTATTCTCACTGATTATTTGCAAATCATCAGCACGGGCAGTATTGCACCCGGGAACGCCTCCAAAAGTGATTTGGTTGATGCCATCACAGAAAACAATCCTGATAAAATCATGCCGCCACCTGGGAACGGATCACTCACTTCGGCAGAGATAAATCTGATTAAACAGTGGATTAATCAGGGAGCCAAGAACAATTCATGCGCAAGTTGTGACACCTCTGTTTACACCTTCAGCGCGGCTGTTTGGCCGATAGTTGAAAGCAACTGTCAAGGATGTCATACCACTGCTGACGCAGGAAATAACAATCACCAATTCAACAATTGGAATGATATAGTATCGGACAGCAGCGCTTTTTGGAACAGCATCATGGAACTCAGCGGAATGAATTTGATGCCCAAAAACACTTCCGGTTTGAGTGATTGTCAAAAAACAATTATCCGTAAATGGCTTGACTCAGGTGCCCCTAATAATTAAAAAATGAAAAAATACTTGATTTATATTTTTATGCTCGGTGCCATCAGTGGTTGCTATTACGACGTAGAAACTGTTTTGTATGGCACGCCCAATTGCGACAACACTGTTTTCTCCTACAACGGACGCATCAAAGCCATCATGGAGTCCAATTGCACAGGTTGCCACTCTGGCTCCAATCCATCCGCCGGTATTCCTTTGACCAATTTCACAGAAATCAAAACGGCCAATAATGATGGATTCTGGTTATGCTCCATTGAGCAATTAAATCAATGTTCAGCCATGCCAAAAGGAGGAAAACTTTCTGATTGTGAAATCGAGGCCTGTCGCAAATGGGTGGAAGCAGGATATCCAGAAAACTAAATCTTTATATTTCCTTAACATATTCTTATCTTTCCACTCATGAAAAGGGGAAGGAAGCATCTATTCATTACAGTATTTTTATACTCATGTCTGAATGGAATAATTGCGCAGGTTGACCACTGGGAAACCATCGTGATGGACAATGACACATGGAAGTATTTTGTCCCCACTGCTGCCATCAATGAATGGAGCGCATTGAACTTTGACGATACTTCTTGGCCTGTTGGTCAGGGAGGATTTGGCTTTGGTGACAACGATGATTCTACATCCATACCAACTGGTACCATTTGCCTATATCAGCGAATAGCCTTCAACATTTCTGACCCCAGCCTTATTCATCAGTTGGTAATGAACATGGACTATGATGATGGTTTTATCGCCTATTTGAATGGAACTGAAATAGCACGCGGCAGTATGGACCAAGGATTTTTCCCTGCCTTTAATGACCCTTCTTCAGCTTCTCACGAGGCTGTTATGTTTACAGGAGGATATCCTGACCAATTTGTTATCAATAACAATATCACTTCATCTCTACTAATCGCGGGAATCAATGTACTTTCCATTGAAACCCACAATCAAAGCACCAATTCATCCGATTTTACATCACGCGGCTTTTTGCATGCGGGAATCACCAATGGAAGTTCAATCTTTAATGCAACTCCATCGTGGTTCAACGCTCCTTTCTCCTTCTACTCCTCCACTCTTCCAATTGTAGTGGTTGATACTTATGGTGTTACGATTCCCGATGAACCCAAAATAGATGGAACAATGGGTATCATCAACAATGGCCCTGGACAGATAAATGCTTTGAATGATGTTTTCAATGAATTCAATGGATTGATTGCCATAGAAAGAAGAGGATCTTCTTCCAATGGATTTCCTGCTAAGTCATATGGATTAGAAACCAGGGGGCCTGATAGCGTGAATTACAACGCCTCTATTTTTGATTGGCCTGCAGACAATGATTGGATACTCTATGCGCCCTACACGGACAAATCATTAATGCGCAATGTATTGACCTACCAAATGGGAAGAGATCAAGGTCGCTGGGCTCCGCGCACAGAATTTTGCGAGTTGGTGCTCAATGGCGAATACATGGGTGTTTATGTTTTTATGGAGAGGATCAAAGTAAATCCCGGTAGAGTTGATATCGACCATTTGATGCCCGCAGACACGCTAGAAAATGAACTTACCGGTGGATACATATTTAAAGTGGACAAAACAACAGCGGGAGGAGTTGTTGCCTGGGAGTCTCCCTATTTTGGGGCACCACCCAGCACCAATTACACCACCTTTCAATTGCATGATCCTGACCTCACCGAGCTCCACCCAAGTCAATTGAACTATATCCAAGGCTACGTAACTACTTGGGAAAATATTCTAATGGACAGCGTCCTTTTCAATCATCCTTTGGTGGGCTATACACAATTTATCGATCCGGGATCTTTCATCGATTTCTTCTTGGCCAATGAGATAACCAAGAACGTAGATGGATATCGTATATCGACTTTTTTATACAAAGATCGATTGAGTGACGGTGGGAAAATCCATGCTGGTCCGCTTTGGGATTTCAATATTGCGCTTGGAAATTCAGACTATTGCAATGGTCCCAATGTAGAAGGTTGGGAAATGGACTTTAATAATTTCTGTGCTGGTGGATTGGACAATCCTTTTTGGTGGCATCGTTTATTGGAAGATAGTGTTTATGCCAATCAAACCCATTGCAGATGGCAAGAATTGAGACAGGGCCGATGGAGTGATGATTACTTGATGAACTATATTGACAGTGTTGCAGCTTCATTGGAAGAAGCGAGTCAAAGACATTTTCAACGTTGGCCCATTTTAGGCAACTATGTTTGGCCCAATAATTTTATCGGTAATACTTACCAAGAGGAGATAGATTATCTAAAATCATGGATCATTGAGCGAACAGCATGGATGGATAGCAATATGTTTGGCAATCCATGTGACCTATCCCTTGGATTAACAAAACCGCAAGAACATTTTGAAACCATTATCTATCCCAATCCCATTCAGAATGGAGAAACTTTGCACATCAAAGCCATCGACAATATCGATAACATTGAACTTCTCGATGGATTAGGAAAAACACTTTCCATTGAATCCAATGCATTAAATACGCAAGGACAATCCAATTCAATTTCTGTTTCATTGGAAAAAATCCCTGCTGGTCTGTACACATTGAAAATCACACAAAAAAACAAAACCATTTCATTTAAAAAAATATTGGTATTATGAAAAACCTATTCATTGTCCTGACATTATCCGGTGGACTTATTGCCTGCACCAAACCCGAAGGACCTGGAGGAAGCAGTTCCATTCAAGGAAAGGTAGTTGGGCAAAACATCAATTTGGGTCGCTCAGAAATCATAGACCTCACTGTTACCCCTGGCGCTCAAATTGAACATGGAGACTACTTCATCATCAACCAACCCAATGGAGCCAATTACTATTTCTGGTTCAATAATCCAACTTGGGTAAGCAATGGCGATCCGCAATTGGCTGGTAGAACTGGTGTTTCCATTTCATTCAATTACAGCGACAATGACACTACCATAGCCAACGCTGTGTTCAATGCACTATCCAATCACCTCAGTGATCAATTCAACTTGACCAAAAACGGGGACATGATTCAATTGGCATCAAAAGACAACATCAATATTCCGGATCCTGATGATGTTACAACGTCATTTCTATTAGATGTAGGTCAACAAGGTCAGTCAGATGAAATGGGTGCACAAACAGCCATCACCGACGAGCGGGTTTACTTGATTTATGGTGAGGGAAAAAATTACCATGAATCCACCAGGACAGGCGCCGACGGTCTATACTCATTTGACCAATTGCAAAATGGAGAATATCAGGTTTATGTTCTTTCGAAAGATTTAACCACCGGAGAAATGACAAAAACCATTTTGGAGAAAGTAACCATCTCAGATAAAAATCAGGTGGTTGAGGTTCCAACTTTAGAAATTGTTCATTGATGCGCCAGCGTTTTCTTTCAGCATTTCTCATTTTGATTGCATATGCTTGCAATGCGCAGTCAGGGATTTGGAGCACAGCTTCCTTTTCAACCCGACACAATAAGAAATGGCAAAGTGAACTTCAATTGCTCCAACGCTACAATCCTGACGGTTGGTCGAAAAGCGGTATTGCTTTGACTGAGCAATTTCAACCTAATAAAAAAATCTCATTTGCCCTGCAATACCGTTGGACAGTATTTCAAAATGAAAATGCATTACTCAATGATGCCTATTTGGATCATGGAAACAGAGTGCGATTGGCTGTTTCTTTGAAACTATTGCAATCAAAAAAAGATCAGAATCGATTTGAATGTTCATGGAGAAATACCATCCAATTAGAAAGATTAACCTGGGAACGAAGTCCAATTGTTTTGAGAAGCAGATTGAGATTGTCAACGCCTGAGTGGAAGAAAATCAGGTTAAATGCTAATACGGAATACTTTTATTGGGTCAATGCAGTTCAATACTGGAGCGACAAACAATTGATTCAATACGGGCTCTCAAAAGAATGGCGTTACTCAGCCGATATTGAATTCAAAGTCAACAAAAACAACCAATTTAACTTCGGCTTTTGCTACAGCAACCGATTGCTAAAAAAAGACAGACAGTGGTTCACCATTGGCTTTCATCATGAAATAAAAAGGAAAAAGGAAAGTTCAAAAAAAACAGAAATTAACCCCACTCAGGAGTAGCCCGTTTCATTTCGTAGATTGAAGCAATACAATCGATTCATTTTCGAAAACAATTCTATTCCCTTCGGCTAATCTTTCCTTCAATGCGTTCTGATAAATTGAATCTTTCACCACAGGTTTCATGATCAATTTTTGTTCTGAACAATTCAATGAGCCCACAACTTCCTTATTCATTGGCTTAAAACACAACGGAAAATAATCGACTGCTGCCTCATAATTCTCTGTGCAAGCGACATCTTTTGATTGGAGTGCAATGAAATTGCTAAAATGTTGAAAGCGCCAATCTCCTGAAAGATCCTCAAAATGAAGGACGGAATGTTCTGGTATGTAATGCTGAGCAACTGCGCATTGCTCCAGCAACATACCATCCTTACGCACAACTTTGGTATGAAAATGAACCAAAGCAAAATGCGCTACCAACATGAGCATTGTTGTTGCCGATGCAAGTCGATTAGAAATTTTGGAAACAGATATAAAAACAATTGTCATAAAAGCCAACCAACCTTGAATGCGCACTGAGATAAATCCCGCACTGCCTGTGTTGTCGGGCAAT
>JBEISW010000268.1:0-3190 GCA_040375215.1 Crocinitomicaceae bacterium
CGGCTGGATTGGATCCTGAAGAGGTGAAGTTGATTAAAAGAGATGCTCCTTCCATAGATATCTATGGAATTAATACCTACGGTGATTTGGCCGGTGTCCGCAAGAACTTAAAAAGCTATGGATGGACCGGGCCATATCTTATCACGGAATGGGGACCAAACGGCCACTGGGAAGTTGCTAAGACATCATGGAATGTTCCGCTTGAGCAAACCAGTGAAGAAAAACGACAATCCTACGAGAGTCGTTACAAAAATGAAATATTGGGAGATCCCCAACAGTGTATGGGCTCCTTTGTTTTTTTGTGGGGTCAGAAACAAGAAACCACTAGTACATGGTATGGAGTCTTTTCTATCGATGGTCGAAAGTCTCCAGCCGTTGACGTGCTTCATGAGCAGTGGTCAGGTGCAAAGCCGAGCAATCTAGCACCTGTGCTTAAATCGCTGAGACTTCAAGATCAATCGTCCACTCCCTATGCCATGGTTTTCGCAGGGGAAAGAGGGGAAGCCTTCTTGGATTGGATGGACCCAGAGAACGACAATTGTCAAGTAATCTGGCGATGGGTACCAGAAAGCCAAGACATCAAGGCGGGTGGTGATGCGGAAGCAGCACCATTAGCCGTAACAGGGGTTTGGAAGTCGCGCAAACATTTTATGGCCAGTTTCAGAGCACCCATGTCTACTGGAGCTTACAGGATTTTTGTTGAAGTTTGGGACAACCACAATCATTATGCATATGCCAATCTTCCCGTTTTGGTAAGAGAGAGACCCAGTGATATGAAACCTGCACATTGGTTGGACATTAAACAATATTCAGATGACAATTGGAAGAATGACTAATAGGGTGGTACGCTGGACTTTGTTGTTGTTACTGGGGTTGTATTCCAGTACAATTTGGTCGCAAGTGGATTCCACTCAAGATTACTCCGGGTTAATGCCCAAGTCTGAACCTAAGGCCTTCAAAGGTCTGCAGGTTAATGGATTCTATCGATTTTTTGCTACCTATAGCCGTTACCCACAACCCTATCCATTGAGCACTGCTGTCGGGAACGTCACATTGCCGGCCAATTTCTTTATCGGGGATGACGCGCAATTGCCCAATTTATTGTTGAATATTTCAGGTAACTTAAGGGACGGTTCTTCCTGGGGAATGGATGTTCGGATGTTTCAATTTCTGAATGGGAATCAAGCACCCTTCTATGGAAGGCAGGTAGCGGATTCTTTGCGTCCAAATATTCAATACCCATTGGGCGGCATTCAATTGGGTGGAAATTTAGGAACCATGCTAGGGATGACATTGTACGGAAGTTTCAAAACAAAGTGGGGTAGTTGGAACACGCGCATTGGCGGTATCCAATGGGTAGCAATATCTGATTTAACCATGTCTTCTTTTCGCGGCTACAACCGCTTCATGTTATTTGAAAGAAATCCATGGGATCCCATTGGAAAGGACATCGTGCATCGATATGATCAATATTTCCAGCAAGGTTCCATTGACCAAGATAACCGATGGGGCAATCGTGCTTTTCAAGGCGTCGTAATTGATGGACAATTGCCCAAAGGTTTTCAAACCATGATCATGGTGGGTAAGACAGAGATGAATGGCGGTTTTAGTCGAACACCTAATTTCTCCTATGGCGGGAAACTAAAGAAGGATTTCACTTGGGGTTTTCTTGCTGTGAATACCATCAACGCCGTGAACTATACGGACAGCTTGGCCCAAACAGCTTTTGGAAACAATGTAATCACCCAGGAGTTTTTGTGGAAGAAAAGTGGACACGTGCTAAAGGGTGAGTGGGGTGCAGGTAGGTACTATTCGCCACGACATGACCGTGGATTTGGAGAGTTGGCTCAATTCAAATATTCCACGCCTCAGTGGGTTAAGGGTTTGTCTTTTGAAGCAACGTATTACCGAGTGAGTCCCAAAGTGGTGAACAATGCTGCGTTGTATTGGAATACAGCAACAGTGGAATACAGCGTTAACGATATTCCTGCAGGGAGCATAGGTAGTTCAGGTGTTTTACAGCCCATAGGTTCTTCATTGACCAGACTGGGGCAGTTTACCAACAATAGACAAGGTGCTAATCTGAATTTCCAATATGAGATTCCGCACTGGCGTTTCTCAGGTGGTGTTGGTGCTTCAAAAGAATTGGAGCGAACCAGCAACCTTTTGACCGTTGGTCATCCGGTGAACCAATTGGTTCGTTCACGTTTATGGCGTTGGAATTTTCCTGCCAATGTTGGTCCATACAACCGTTACTCAGACATTTATAGAGATACTTACCAAAGTGTGACTTTGTCCAATGATTCTTCTGGTATTGTTATTTATGACAAGTATTTCAATAATGCGGAATTGCAAACTAAATTCAGTCATTATCTTTTTGAGAGAGAGTTTTATGCCTTTGCCCTGATGCAAGTGGGAACCATTTCCAAATCATTCTCTCCAATACCAGTGATGAATGAGGAAGCCTACATTCGCCAGTACAGTTCAGAAGTAGAATGTTATTGGAGATTGAACAGTAGAATGTTGTTGAATGTTTATCTAGGTTACGAAAGAACTTTGGGAAATTACAATACGGATATCAATGAAGATACTCGCCGCCCAATGAATCAATACGGTAAGAGTGTTGGATTGGGGACTGATATTGACTTGGGTCGCAATGCAAGATTGTATTTGCGCAGACGTTGGTTCTCTTTTGTAGATACCAGTTTCCCCTTGGATGATTTGCAAGGAAATGAATGGCAGGTTGAATTAAAAGCATTTTTTTAGTATGAAGCAATATGTAGTTTTAATGTTGTGCTGTTTGGGATATACCCAGATTTGGGCCCAACCTAGTTCACAAAAGAAGGTTACTTTCTTTGGAGCCGCGCGTGCTCAGTTTTACAGTGATTCCTACGCTCCTTCAATTGAGGATACTGTAACAGCAGCCAAGTTGAACAGCGGAAATGTTTTGGCTGATTTGGGCATGAAGGTCCAAGCCAACAAGCAAATGGAAATTTTAGCACAGGTTCGTGTACGCAACGATTACGGTGGATTTTGGGGGTCTGGTGTTAGTTTCGATGTTCGTCAATTGTATGTTCGAGGTCTTGTTGCCAATCGCGTTCGTTATCATTTGGGGGATTTCAATTACAAAATGTCCCCATACACCTTTTGGAACAATGATCAAGAGTTGTTGTCTTTTGCTACTACTGGA
>JBEISW010000114.1:0-6892 GCA_040375215.1 Crocinitomicaceae bacterium
ACACCAATCACTGACAATTTCTCTGATGGATTGTCGTAATAATTGGCAGCCAATACGCCCAATGACTCAGCCGAATCACTCACTTTAACATAGGTAACTTCTGCGCTCAATGCGGCAGGCAATTGTTCGCAAAGGATACAATTAGCTCCCTTCTCAATAGCTTTATCAATGAACAAATGCCCATCAACGGCGCTTCCTTTAATGGCAACAAAAAGGAAGAAAGGTCTAACCTCTCTGGAATCCATGGTGATGCCTTCTGTGGCAATGTGCGTGCTACCCACCACTTCATCAATGCGCACTTTGTACAATATGTCTTTCAACAATTTCATTGCAATTGAAGATGTATGGTTGAACCTTTTTTTACTGCAGTACCTGGAAGAACACCTTGACCAACCACTCTGCCTTTTCCAGTTACTTTATAATGATATCCCGCTTGATGCAAAGCTTGCAGAGCGTCCCTCATTCCCATCCCCATGCAATTGGGAACAATTCCCTCTCTTACATTCATGGCTGTCAAGGAAGCAGACTGCTCGTCTCTGGATAAATAACTCCAATCTGATCCGTTGTCTTTTGGGATAACCGGCAAACCAAATGCAGTCATCAAGGCATGCGAATTCTTTACCATTCCGGGACGAAGACTGGGCATGATAGATGGACCTTTTGCCACCCAATTGTTACCATGAATGTCTAAAGTGGTGGCATAAATTTTATCTGCCAATTCTCGAAATACAGGTGCCGCAACTTTAGAGGCATAATAAACGCCTCTTGGGTCTTCTATAACAACAATGCAAGAATATCTGGGTTTATCTGCAGGGAAATAACCTACAAAAGAGGCTCGGTAACGATTCAGTTGATAGGTACCATTCTTCCACAGCCAACTGGTTCCGGTTTTTCCAGCTACTTTGTATGGAGACTGCTTAAACGCCTCATAGGCTGTGCCACCTGGTTCACCCACTCCTTCCATCATCTTGCGACATTGCTCGATTGTATGATCAGAAGCAATATTGTCTCTTAATACAACCGCGTCGATACTTGAAATTTGACCGTTGGATTGCTTTATACCTTGAACAAAAGATGGACGTACCATCTTACCACCATTGGCAACAGCATTGTAAAAGGCCAATATCTGTATTGGGGCAAATGCCACCTCATAACCAATAGACATCTGCGTTAAACTATTGGCACTCCAATTCTTATCTTTAACAGAAGCATAAACACTAGGTCTACCCTCTCCTTTTAGATCTATTCCGAGTGAACTTCCTAAACCAAACCCATTCAGATAATCCAAAAACTTTTGGGGCTTTGATGCAAATGACTTTCTTACTCCCAAAGCTGTTCCGACATTGGAAGATTTTGCAAAAACATCCTTGATGGAGATGCTTCCATATCCTCCTTGGTGACTATCATGAAGAACCACACCATTGAAATTGCGTTCTCCGTTTCCTGTATTGACAGTATCATCAATAGAGATACTTCCCTCCTCCAATGCAGCCATCAAACTCATCAGCTTCATCGTAGATCCAGGCTCTACAGATTGACTAATGGCGTAGTTCATCAATTCAGAATAGGTACTGTCTTTGGTGCGACCCAAATTGGCAATTGCCCTCACATAGCCCGTTTCTACTTCCATTAAAATGGCGCAACCCCATTCACCATTCAATGAATCCAATTGCTTGCGCAAAGCATGCTCCGCTACGTCTTGCAAATGCACATCTATGGTTGCAATGATATCCAAACCTGGAATGGGCTCTTGAATGAACTCATCTGTCATTGGCTTCCAAACACTTCCCGGAATCAATTCTTGCAATTGTTTCCCTGGACGTCCTGATAAAATTGAATCATAAGACAACTCCAAACCTACATTATCCGACTCCCTGAACAAACCAATGGTCCTTGACGCCAAACTTCCATATGGCTTCACCCGCTTCTTGGTTTCTTCAAAAACAAAACCCGTGCGATTCCTTCCCTTCTTCACATAACTCAAACGTTTAAAAGCATTCAACTCTTGAAAAGTTATATTCTTCACCAAAAGTTCATACCTGGATTTCTTGCGAACAGCACTGTCCAATAAGCGACCAAAATCACGTTTAGACCTCTTAGGATCTATCACATGCAACACAGTAGCCAGTGAATCTTTGGCATCATCAAATGCCTCCTTGTCTTGCATCGCTTGCGTATCCCATCGCAATGCATACTCAGAAACAGTGGTCGCCAACAAACTGCCATCAGAGGACCATATCTGTCCGCGCATAGGCTCAATCGATCTGACCTTGCTGGTGAAAGATGAAGCCAAAGCATTTGCATTTTCATCCGGAATAAACTGAAGCATGGCAGCCTTGCCTATAATGGAAGCGCCAACCAATACCAAAGCCACAAAAATGACATAGGTCCACGTGCTATTTATTTTAACCGTGCTGCTCATTTCTTCTTTGTAGAATCGATGTATTCCAAAACAATGGGAGGCTTAGATAATTCCTTCAATCCAATGTTCTCAATATCCTTGGCCACTTCACTTTGTCTCCTTTTGGTCTCTAAAGCACTCATTTGTTCATTGTAAATGGTGCGCTGTTCATTGAGCTCTTTTTCCCGCTTGATAATCAATTTATGGTAATCTTCAAATTTGTACTGTAATGCAATATCTAAAATGAGCAATACAGCAATAAACCCAATCAAACCAAGGCGTTTCTGCACCCATTCACCGGTTAAAATATCTCCGCCAAAAACTGCAGCTACAAAACCCTTCTTGGGCTTGCCCTCTGATGCATTACTCACTGGAGTTTTCATCTCGATATGCTCTGAATGCTGACTCATGCCAATCTCTCCGCAATGCGCATTTTGGCGCTTCTCGCGCGCGAATTCTCATTAATTTCCTCTGCTGAAGGCAGAATAGGCTTCGCATTCAAAGGCTTGAATGGTCGAATAATATTTCCAAAAAAATCCTTCTCCAATTGATCCTCCACATTTCCACTTCTAAAGAATGATTTCACCATTCTATCTTCCAAGCTATGGTAGGATATAACAACAACACGTCCACCTACTTCGACATAATCTTTCAATTGAGAAAGAAATGTTTCCAGCACTTCCATTTCCTGATTAACCTCTATACGCAAGGCTTGAAAAACCTGCGCCAAATACTGATGATGAAACTTCCAATCCTCATCGCCAATCAATACATGTATCAATTCATGCGTAGTGCGAATAGGGCGGGCATTGACCATTTTATGCGCCGCTACGTGCGGGCGGTCAACCTCTCCATAAACACGCAAAATTCTGATTAAGTCTTCGACAGGATATTTATTAACCACAATGCTGGCATTCAATTCAGCATGTTGATTCATACGCATGTCCAAAGGCGCATCAAAACGAAAACTAAAACCACGATCAGCAGTATCAAACTGATGACTGCTAACGCCTAAATCTGCTAAAATCCCGTTGACTTTTTTTACACCGTTAAAACGCAACCAATTCTTGGCATCGCGAAAATTCTCTTTGATTAGAGTAAACTGAGGGCTCTGCGGAGCATTAGCCCAAGCATCGCTGTCTTGATCAAAAGAATACAACTTACCCGTTGTTAAATGAGACAAAATCTCTTTGGTATGACCAGCAGCCCCCATTGTGACATCGACATAAATCCCTGCGGGATCAATTTGTAAGGCTTCGATACTTTCTTGGAGCAAAACAGCCCGATGGTAGGACGACTGATTGATCTCGCTCGTTTCCATTGTTATTGGTTTTGAGCGTTACGTTCAATATCCTTTCTTACATCTTCTGCCAATGAACCAAAATCAAAATCCTCATCCAAAATCACTTCATCATGATTTTTGGAACTCCACAACTCCATCTTCTCTCCTAGCCCAGTGATGACGCACTCATTGTTTTCATCGATATCGATTTCAGCATACTCCAACAAGGCAGAAGGCAACAAAAGCCTTCCATTGGAATCCAATTCGATTAGGGTAGCACCCTTCATGAATTTACGCTGAAACAACTGGTGTTTTTGATTGTAACGGCTCAAACGAGACATTTCTTCATTCACCTTATCCCATTCCGGTTTTGGATAAATCACCAAGCACTTAGAAAAGATGTCGCGATTCACCACCAAACCATGATGCACATGATGCTCCAATTGCTTGCGCAACTTCCCAGGAAAGAGCAATCGCCCTTTGGGATCCAGTTTGCAATGATGTTCGCCGAGCAGGTTAAGCATGTGAGGTAATGTGTTGGGTACGAAATTAAAACAAATTTCCCACTTTTTACCACACCGCAACCATTTTTCGCCACTTTTTAATAAAGCTCATTTAAATGATTCAATGAGTCAAAACACCAAAACCCTTTATAAACAAGGGTTTTGAATAGAAAATTAAAGAAAAATACAGCAGTGGTAAAAAGTGGGAATGTTAACAACTTTGGGTGAAAAACTTCTGAAATGAAGTCCTCCCTAATGCAAAGGCCGTCTTTTGATCAACCCTCCTTTGGTATCCTTAATAGGATGCTGGATAATAAACGCGTTTGGATCGATACGTTCTACCACGTCAATCAAATTGGACACCTCCAAACGGGTGATGGCGCAGAAAATAATGCGTTTGTTCTCATGACTGGGCGATACATCCCTAAATCCAAATTCACCTTTATAGATGGTCATTCCTCCCCGCAATTGTTTGCGAATGACCTTTTCAATAACAGAAGAATGATGCGAGATAATGGTAAGTCCGATATACTCCTCCCAACCGTTGATAATAAAGTCAACCGTTTTTGAGGCTGCGAAGTAAGTCAGTATTGAATACATCGCGCGTTCAATACCAAACACCCATGCCGCAACAAAGAACAATACAATATTGAATACGGTGATGAAATCACCCACCGTTAATGTTGACTTTCGGCTTACCGTTACCGCCATGACCTCTGTACCATCAATAACACCACCACCGCGCATGGCAAATCCAATACCTCCCCCCAGGAATACACCTCCAAAAACTGAAATCAATAATTTGTCATTGGTGACAACAGGTATTTGTATGAAATGAACCAATATGGCCAATCCAATAATGGCCAAAGCGGACTTGATGGCAAAAATGAGATTGACCTGTTTATAGCCTAGAAAAACAAATGGAATATTCAAAACCAAAATCAATACAGATAAATCCCATCCCAATTTAGCTTGTACCAATAGAGAAATCCCTGTCACACCGCCATCTAAAAACTGATTGGGAAGCAGGAACCCTTTGAGTCCTACACTCGCTAAAACCACTGCTAGACTGAGCAGCAATGCGTCTTTGAAATAATTCCCCAACGATTGATTCGACCAATTTTTGCGCATGTACAAATCTTTGAACATTTCAAATCCAACCAAGTCTGAAATCAAATTGTTGTCAGCTATGGAATGTTAAAAGCTAGCCATTCCGCTCAACTGTTACACTTAAAAAATAGATACCTTCGCTGTTGATTCAAATCCGAATTATGGAAGAATATTTAAAGACTGAAGGAGAATTTCAATTTATTGACAAAGGTCAAGGAAAGCCGCTTATTCTATTGCATGGACTTTTTGGCGCATTGAGCAATTTCAAAGAAGTGCTGGATGAGTTTTCTCAAACCCATCGGGTATTGATTCCAATGCTTCCTTTGTACACGATGCCATTGCTTTCAACCGGAGTAAAATCATTGGCTGAATTCCTACATCGTTTTATGGATCACCATCAATTTCCAAAAGCTTTGTTGTTGGGCAATAGTCTTGGTGGACATGTCGCATTGGTCTATACCAAAATGCATTTGGATCGCGTGGAAGGTTTGATACTAACAGCCAGCAGTGGATTGTACGAAAACGCCTTCGGATCTAGCTTCCCTCGAAGGGAAGACAAAGAATTTATTAGGCAAAAAGTGGCGTTGACTTTTTATGATCCCAAGCATGCTGATGATGCATTGGTAGATGAATGTTTTGAAGTGGTCAATGACCGCAACCGTGTGGTTCGAATATTGGCCTTAGCCAAAAGCGCCATTCGGCATAATATGGCGAACGATTTGGCGAACATGAATGTTCCTGCATGTTTGATTTGGGGAAAGAATGATACCATAACACCACCTGAGGTAGCGGATGAATTTCATCATCTTTTGCCTCATTCCGAACTGTATTGGATTGATCAATGCGGACATGCTCCGATGATGGAACATCCTGTGTTATTTAATGCGCATTTGCGCCAATGGCTTACACTAAAAAATCTCTGATATGCACATACTGGACGCCGTATTCTTGATGTCCAACACCAATGTTACAGGTTGCCCTCCGGCCAACCTACCAGAGGTAGCTTTTATTGGTCGTTCCAATGTTGGAAAAAGCAGTTTGATCAACATGTTGGTCAACAAAAAAGGATTGGCCAAAACCTCAGGCACACCTGGTAAAACACAAACCATCAATCACTTTGAAGTGCAAGTTAAGAAAGGTACCAACTGGTACTTGGTTGACTTACCTGGTTATGGATATGCTAAAATTTCCAAGTCCTCCCGAGGAGACTGGAAAAACATGACCAGACACTACTTGAAGGAGCGGGAGAATTTGAAATGTCTTTTTGTCTTGGTGGACATCAGACATGAAGCTCAAAAATTAGACATTGAATTCATGGAGCAACTCATCAATGATGAATTCCCATTTTGCCTCGTTCTTACAAAAGCAGATAAACTTAAGGAAAAGGCAGTGGTCGATGCTTATGAAAAATATGAAAACACCCTCATTGAACGATGGGGCGATGCTCCAACCATGTTGGTCACTTCCGCAGAAAGCCAATTGGGCAAAGATCAAATATTGAATTTAATTACAACACTTTTCGAAGAGGATAAATGAATCACCCCTCCATACATTGGGCAGAGGATTTGACTGAACTTTTCACTCCTTTTGCCCAAT
>JBEISW010000260.1:0-3307 GCA_040375215.1 Crocinitomicaceae bacterium
ATGCAACCCAAGTATAAACTGAAAGGAGATTTAAATAAAGCCCTATTAGCTGCGGAAGATGTCCAATGGGCGCAGACACAAATCAAAGAGGAAGAAGCCAAGGATTTGTTGTTGAAGCAAGAATACCAAGAGAAAGAAGCGTCGGCGAATAGAAGTGTTTATTTCGCCATAGCTGGCGCAGCAGTGCTTTTGATTATTGCTCTGCTATTGCTCCGCGCCTATCGTTTGCGCAAGAAGGCCCAAGGTCTGGCAGAGCAGCAAAAAGAACTGGTAGAAGAACGCAACAAAAATATGGTTGATAGCATTCAGTATGCCCAGCAATTGCAATCCGCCATCCTTCCATCACCACAGTTGTTTGAAAAGAACTTTTCCGATCATTTTTTGATTTATCTGCCCAAGGACATAGTTGCTGGAGATTTCTATTGGTACTTTGAGAATGATCAATTCCGCTTGTTGGCTGTGGCGGACTGCACGGGCCATGGTGTTCCCGGTGCCATGGTGAGTGTGGTTTGTTCCAATGCTTTGAATAGGGTTGTTAAAGAATACAATCTTTTTGATCCGGGTCAAATTTTGACCAAGACGAGAGAATTGGTGGTAGCCACATTTCAAGAGAGCCAGCGCGAGGTGAAAGACGGAATGGACATTGCGCTTTGTTGTCTTGAAAAACAATCGGGTCAAATCACTTTTGCGGGGGCCAATCGTCCTTGCTGGGTGGTGGCAGAGGATGCAGAGCTTCATGAAGTAAAGGGGCAAAAGCAGCACATCGGGTTGCAACAAAATATGATGCCTTTTGAAAGTGTATCCATCCAGAATAAATCGGGTTGGATTGTATTGACTTCAGATGGTATGGCGGATCAATTTAGCGGGCCTCAAGGTAAAAAATGGATGACCAAAACCCTCAAGCAAAAATTATCTGAAATGGCGCAACAGCCAGGCCATTTGCAGAAAATGAATCTGGAATGGACTTTTCAACAATGGAGAGGAAAAACAGAACAAGTGGATGACGTTTGTGTCTTGGGTGTAAAAATTTAATTGTTTGTTTTTTTAAAGAAAGTTTTTATATTTGCACCCCGCTTGGGTACCATAGCTCAGTTGGTAGAGCAAAGGACTGAAAATCCTTGTGTCGTTGGTTCGATTCCAACTGGTACCACAGAAAAAAGCCTTCCGAACTTGGAAGGCTTTTTTTATTGTTTTTCGTACACCCGAATCTCATACCAAAAATGGTTGAGGGTAATAAAGGGCTTGTCGGGCTTAACGACAAATACAAATTGATAGGTTGAATCTTTTTCAATATCCTCCTTGAACACTTGTTCTTCATTGGGTCCAAAGTGGCCATCCCAAACCACCAGATCGCCTTTTTGTGCTTTATGCCAATTGTGCAAACGGTCGTTGGTGATGGTGTCAAAAGGATCGATGTCCAACAATAAGTTGATGTAAGGGTGAGCAGTGTAAGTTTTTCGCATTGTCATGTTGAAACGCGCTTGCAGCTCATCATACAATTTTCGGTTTACTTTTTCTTCGGTTCCCAACTTTGGGAAAACCTGAATCTCTTGAAAAGGAAATAAACGAATAACAAAAGGGGCAATGGCTACGAGGGAAAGAAAGATGATTTGGTTTCTTTTGATGGTCCAAAAAGTGTAACGGTCTTCGAGGTATTCCCAAGCTCGGACCGTGATGATGGCCATAGGCACTGCCACAACGAACAATACACGCACCAAACCCAAGGAGGCCCACATCCCTTGCCACCACAGGACGGTATGTGCTAAGAAATATCCCCAGAAAGAAGCCAGGATGAGCCAAAATTCAATCTGATCATTGTTGCTCCATTTGGACAAGGTGAAAGTATCTTTCAATTTGTGCAATTGGGTAGTTGTGTAATAGAACAACAAAAGGAAGGGCAAGCCAAACACAGGAACAGCCATGATGAAGAAATGAAAAAAGCTTCCGCTGCCGTATACCTTTATTCCAGTGTTGATGTAGGGGTTGTTGTCAAAAATCCACAAGGCTTTTCCAGTCACCCAGAAACCAAGTGAATTGAAGATGAGGGTTCCGATTAGCAGGAACGGAATGGCTTTCCATCTTTTAGTCAAGGAGAAAAATATAAGGGCTAGTGCCACCATGACAAAACCTTCGCTGCGGGCAAATGGCATGAAGCCCAGAAGGAAGGCGGCGAGGTACCAGCGCTCTTTTGTTGTGTAGTAAATAAAAGCAATGAGAAAGAGCGAGCAAATGGGTTCAGTTAATCCGGAAATGGCATTGCCCAGAACAATAGGGGTTAATAGCAAAATGTATCCGATCCATAAAGGACGTTTGATATTCAGGTTTTGAGCAATCTTTATTGATAGATAGGCTCCCCAAAAGATGAGCAAGATATTGACCACATTGACAACCTTGAAACCCAATTGTGCAAAGGGAGAGAAGAGAATGGTGAACAATGGTTTTCCCCATTGGTCCATTAATAGGTAGTGATGATCCCAAGAGAATTTGGAAATCTGATAATGGGTTATGCTATCCGCTCCACCATTGAATCCGGGGCTGAACAGAAGGTCGATGATGTAAATGAAAACAATACCAAATAAAATCGAAAGTTGGTTGCGGTTGAGTTGAGAAATCATGCCGCGAATTTAATTCATGTTGTCATCAATTGGAAAGTAAAAGAAAAGTGATTAGTTTTATGCAAAATCTCTGAAAATGAATCGAATAGTTTTAGGTTTTTGTTTTTTGATTTCCGCATTGTTTTGTGGTAATACAAAATTTTATGCGCAGCCTTTTAATCGACCAGCTTTGCCCGGTATAGCAGTTCCGGGAATTGTTTCCCCGAAAATAAATGGTGGTTACCTTCCAGGTTGGGGAGTTCACTACAGTGCCTGCGAAATGCCTTCCAACCTGTATGCAGGATCAGCTGTAAATTCAATCACATTTGAATTGAATTCACCAATGCCCGCAAGCGCTCCTTTTCAGGTGCAATTAAAAATCCGTAATGCTTTCGATGTCAATCCTTTGTGTCAATTGCAGTATCCAAAGAGTTGGGAAGAGACATGGAATGCAGGCGATAATCCCATTTTGTGCACAGGTTCCTTTGATCCGACGCAATCAACGGTAAAACTAACATTGCCTCCAGGTGTTTTTATATACCAGGGCGGGGGATTGGAGATATTAAGAGATAGTTCATCGGCGGATTATTTCTTTTCAATGAAAGGATATTATGATCAGCAGAATATGGCAATGTGGGATAACAACAACATGCGGTATTTATTGAATTATAAGCCCATTGTCAAAATTAATGCAGTGCCTCCAGCCTCTGCCC
>JBEISW010000347.1:0-2111 GCA_040375215.1 Crocinitomicaceae bacterium
GAAAGCTTGCCCAGGTCTACTTTTATAAATCTCTACTAAACTTAAAATAGATTTAAATCTCAATACCAAAGACACCAGTTTAATCCAAACAGCGTAGGAAAACACATTGGTATTGGATACAATAACATGGGTGACTTTTTCTTGTCTGTTTAAGCTGACAAGTTCTTTCAATTCAAAGAACCAACTCAACCTCCGCTTGATATTTCGAACGAGAAAGTTCTTATCCCTGAAGGGAGAAACTGCATAACGATAGTTGACCCCCTCAAATTCACCGTGTTGAGGAAGGTCTATTGAATGATCATGAACAGACTTAGCGCACAATACAGTAACTTTCATGCCAGCATGAATCAGTCCTTTGGCCACCAACTTTTGCCGTGAAACAGCAGCCAAGCCAAACGGAAAACCTGAAAAACCTAGGCACACTACATTCCCTTTGCTCATGATAGCATCTTTATTACCTTACATGGATTGCCTGCGGCAATGCAATTGGCCGGAATGTCTTTCACTACAACACTTCCTGCACCTACAATACTGTTTTCTCCAATGGTTACTCCTTTCATCACAATAACCCCATATCCCAACCACACATGGTCACCAATCACAACCGGCTTTGGATCTCCTACACGCATATCATCCAAATGCCAATCTCCATCCGTTATAAGGGTATTTGCGCCGCAACGGACATGCTTACCAAATTCAATTGAAACAAAAGCACCAACGGTAGTGCCACTAAAACCACATCCTTCACCAACTCTAATCTTAGCATTGATTGCATGAGTAGAAAAAATGCAAGGGTGATTAATCCCAATTAAATTGGACTGGAATCGATTTCTAAAACGAACACCACGCCCAATGGTAATCTCAGACTGCAGCTGTTTCTTGAATACCATGCTACCATAAAAACGTACATTCTCAGTTAAAGTGATCCCTCTTAACTTGCACGATAATCTCATTCGATAAGTAGAAAGCTGATCTAAGAAAGACCAACCAATATTCTCCAACTTATTGAGCAATCTATTAATCAAAACACCATGTTTTTCTTGATCCAACCTATTTCCTTCTGTTCGTTTAAATATCCAACAATAAACAAAAACACAAAGGGCACTGCCAAAATGAAAACTTGGGTTAGAATGGATAAATTAACAGCAATGAAAATCATCACTTGCATTAAAAATGGTAGTTGAGAGACGGATCCAACACATTTCATTCCTGTATAAAAAGCAACAACAAAAAGCACTGTAAAAATTATTCCGTAAGTGGACATGATTCCAGTAATACCATATGCAAAACTCCCTTCCTTATGCATTTCCCCAGAAGCCTTTTCACTGCTGCTATATGCGATACCTCGACCAAAAACTGGATGCTCTGAAAACAATTGAAGAGAAGTGAAAAATGCATAGAACCTGCCGGATTTGGCTTCAGTTTTTCCAACATTCAATTCAGCAGCTTGAATTTGGTCTTCAAACTGATTGTTGACTTTTTCCTGCAAGAAATCACCCAACTGATACACTTGAATAGCCCCAAATAAAAACAACATGATACTAACGATTTTTAAGGCTGGATTGATTTTTTTTGTTATCAAATCAGACAAAACGACGATAAACAAAACAATGTAGGCTGCAGTAGATAAGGTGGTTAGTACAATCAATATCAAAAACAGATTGCGTTTAGAATAAACGTTTCTTGAAAACCAAGTATTAATGACAATGGCCAAGATTAAAAAAACACCATATGCCCCTGGTTCATGAAATACACCAGAATTTCTGTAAATACCTAGCGTTGTATTAAATACACCCTCTCCCCAGGCAGCTGTATAAAACAACAAGGACCGAGGAACAACACTCCAACTAAAAGGCAAAACTTGAACAATTAATGATTGAAGAAATGCATCAAATGTTGGTATAAAAGATTGCATTAGCCAAAGCGGAAAAGTGTAAAATGCGGAAACAAAAATAATTTGTTGTAAATACAACAAAAAACGAATTCCTAGAATGCGGTAAATCAAATAAGGAATATAAAAAATCCGCAAGGGAATGTATAGACTGGCATAAGACATACCAGAATATAGAATATTTTGAAGAAAAATGAGGAAATAAACAAACAGCAATAAA
>JBEISW010000242.1:0-3594 GCA_040375215.1 Crocinitomicaceae bacterium
CGTGAAACCATCGACTCACTCCTCCACAGAAATCATTGATCCGCGAAATATCCCTTGGCCAGATCTGGTCAAAGAATTTTCAAAGGATATGAACATGATTGGTTGGAATGTTGACGCTCAGCATATTGAAAATCGCGAAGCACTTCAACAAATTGTCAGAGAAAAACTGAAAATCAGTCCCAACGAAATCACCGCTCTTTTCTACAGAATGGGTATAGAGGAAACCCGAGCTGGCTTGGCATTGGCCAATAAACAAATAGCAGAAGGCATTGAAGAAATTTGCTCCCTCATCCTCAAAAGAAGCGAAGAAAGAATTATTTTGCGTAACCGAAATTAGTTTATTTTAGGTGCATGAAAACCACATTCTTTACCATCTGCGCTGTATTGTTCAGCACAATCATTTTTGCCCAAACAGCAGCCGGAAAATGGAAAACCATTGACGACGAAACAGGTCGTGTCAAAAGCATCGTTGAAATCAAAGAACGAAATGGATTGATGTATGGCAAAGTGGTTGAATTATTTCGCCTATCCAACGAAGATCAAAACCCAAAATGCAATGATTGCTCTGATGATAGGAAAGGCAAATTGGTCATGGGAATGGAAATCCTGAGGGATATGAAATGGAATGGTTCCATGTATGAAAAAGGAAGCATCTGCGACCCAAAGAACGGTAAAGTTTATACATGCGAAATGTGGCTCAAACCTGGTGACCCCAATACATTGATTGTTCGTGGATACTGGGGTTTTATTTACAGAACCCAAAATTGGGTTCGCGTTAAGTAATGCGCCTTACACTAATATCTATTTTCTCCATCTTGTCCATTTTCAAAGGAATTGGACAAGATCCTTATGTTGTGCCAAAAGACACCTTGGTTCAACAAAAACTAGCCCATTGGAAGGATTTAAAATTTGGGCTTCTCATGCATTGGGGAACTTATAGCCAATGGGGAATTGTAGAGAGTTGGAGCCTGTGCAATGAAGATGAGGATTGGTGCAAGAGAAGGGGACCTTATGCCAACAATTATGATCTCTACAGGCGCAAATACGAAGAACTCAAATTTACATTTAAACCCACTGCATTTGACCCTTCAAAATGGGCCCTGGCTGCAAAGGATGCAGGTATGAAATACGTTGTTTTCACCACCAAACACCATGATGGTTTTTGTATGTTCGATACCCAACACACCGACTACAAAATGACCAGCCCTGATTGTCCTGCTGGTTTTGATGCCACCGAAGCCATTACCAAAGCATTCAGAGAAAATGACTTTTTCATCGGCTTGTACTTTTCAAAACCAGATTGGCATTGTTCCGACTATTGGTGGCCTTACTTTGCAACACCTGATAGAAATGTCAATTACAACCCTGAAAAGTATCCTGAAAAATGGAAAGCCTACAAACAGTTTACCTACAATCAAATTCAAGAACTCACCTCTCAATACGGACCGATAGATCTGCTCTGGTTGGATGGTGGATGGGTTAGACCCAAACAACAAAAAAATCCATCATGGGTGAATAGTCCATACAACCAAGACATAGATATGGCTTCCATCGCCGAGATGGCTCGGGCCAATCAACCTGGCCTCCTCATTGTAGACCGAAGTGTAGGAGGTGAATTTGAAAATTATTGGACACCTGAGCAACACATCCCACCCCAAGAAGAAAAATTAGACTACCCTTGGGAAACCTGCATGACCATGGCCAATAGTTGGAGCTATGTCCCCAATGATCAATACAAATCTTCCACAGAAATTCTTAAAAACTTGGCCACCATTGTTTCAAGAGGAGGAAACTATCTGCTCAACATTGCCCCATCACCTACTGGAGAATGGGATAACCAAGCTTATGTCAATTTAAAAGAGATTGGTCAATGGATGAAAGTCAATGGAGAGGCCATCTATGGAACAACAAGACATTCACTTACCACACAATCAGAAAACTTTTATTACACCCAAAAGGGCGATACTGTTTACTGTATCTATTTCAGAAAAGAAGGACAAGATTTCCCAACTTACTTCCCTATTGAATACCCAAGAAAACCAGAGAGTGAAGTACGGATTCTAGGAATGGATGAACCCGTTTCATACGAGTGGAAAAACGGAATGAATTGGAAGGTCAAGAACCTGAACAAAACAGCATTGGCCAATCAACCCGCTATTGTATTTTATTTCAAATGGCAATTGCCGGCTTCTTCGAAATAAACCATAAGCCAAGGAAAGTAAAGGCTCCATTCAGAATGAGCAGTTCAAATCCAAACTTGTAACCACCCATCCATTGCATACCATACTTATCCAATAGCAAGGATAGCAAGGGAGACAATAATAAGATCAGTGGAAGTCCTTTTCCTTTGATTTGTCGTTGTGTCAAGATACCAAAGGCAAACAATCCCAACAACGGCCCGTAAGTATAACCTGCAATATCAAACAGCAAATCGATGATACTCTTTTCATTGATTGCCTTGAACAGAAATACGCACAAAAGAAAAACCAAAGCAAAGGTCCAATGAACCGTTTTCCTTCGCTTGGTCTTGTATTCCTCAGACCATTGCGTGTTGCGTTCAAAACCCAAAATATCGATGCAAAACGATGAAGTGAGCGCTGTAATTGCTCCATCAACGGAAGGAAATAAGGCAGAAATAAGTCCCAAAATAAAAATGATGGAAACACCTTGAGGCAAGTAATTCATGACAACCTTGGGAAACACATCATCCGGAGGAAGACTCAATCCTTCTTTTTTTACAAACAAATACAACATCCCACCCAAGAGGAGAAACAAAGCATTTACACCAACCAGCACCACTGAAAACCAAACCATATTCTTCTGAGAATCACCCAATCGTTTCACACTGATATTTTTCTGCATCATTTCCTGATCCATTCCTGTCATGGTAATGGTAATAAACGCACCGCCCAGGACTTGCTTCAGAAAAAATTTCTTGTGCAAAAAGTCAAAATTCCAAACGTCTAAATAATGTTGCTCATTCATCTGAGCAATGGCTGTCGACCAGGACAATTCCATCATATCCTTTAAACTCCATACACAAACGATCAAAGCCGTTAACATAAATAAAGTTTGCAATGTATCTGTCCAAACAATGGTTTTCACTCCGCCCTTGAGGGTATAGGCGATGATCATCAGCAAAATAATCACACTGGTCACAGCAAAAGGAATATGCAGAGAATCAAAAACAAACAACTGCAGAACATTGATAACCAGAAACAACCGTACCGTTGCGCCCATCGTGCGGGATAAAATAAAAAAACCGGCACCCCAAAGGTATGCCTCTGGACCCAGGCGGTACTCCAAATAACGGTAGATAGAAGTTAAATTTAACTTATAATACAACGGAAGCAATACAAAGGCAACAACAAAATAACCCAAGAAAAAACCCAGAACTACTTGAAAATAGGACCACCCCACAACGCCCACAGTGCCGGGAACCGAAATAAATGTCACCCCAGACAATGATGTTCCAATCATTCCAAATGCCACAATATACCAAGGCGCACTCTGATTGGCCTTGAAAAAACTTTGGTTATCCGCATTGCGCGATGTCCAGTAGGACACCCCCAACAACACCAAGAAATAAGCCAC
>JBEISW010000159.1:0-5316 GCA_040375215.1 Crocinitomicaceae bacterium
AATCCTAATCCCATTGGTTTTGGCACAGGGGTGGACATTGGTGTTTCTTTGAATTATAAAAAGAATTTCTTTTTTAGTGCGGCCATCAATGATATAGGGGGAATGAATTGGAAAACGGACATTTATGAATTTTCAGACGACACCTTGTTGTCTTTGGATTATGGAGGTATGCAAAATGTGGATATTGCCAACAACATTAGTCAGATTTCTTTGGGAAGTGATTTCTTGAAATGGAGAAAAAATATAGTGCCATACAACACCAGATTGTCTACTACTTTTAGGATGGGAATTGGTATATATTTAATGGATAGAATAAAGTTGGGATTGGATTTGGCCGCTCCCATGAACGATCAAGTAGGCAACTTGCAAAAAGGCGTTTATACAATCGGTGGAGAGGTTCGCTTGCCATTGAATTTAAAGATTTCATTGGGAATGACCAAAGGAGGGAATTACAACACAACGCGATTGACTGCAGGAATTTCCATGATGGCGTTTAATGGGATTTATGAATGGGGTATTGCGTCCAGGGATTTGATTACTTTCTTATCAGACAATGAACCTACAGTTTCTTTGGCCTTTGGTTTCTTAAGATTTAGAATTTAACCCATGAAGATACTTGCCTTGTTAACCTCAATTCTTCTCATCTTTGGATGTGGAAATTCAAATTCTCAAAAAGTAACTATGATTGATTCACCGGTCTCCTCATCCCCTGCCGTAGCCAATGATACCATCACTTTGGGTGCTGGTTGTTTTTGGTGTGTAGAAGCAGCTTTTATGCAGCTCAAAGGTGTTGTAAGTGCAAAAAGCGGATACAGTGGCGGTTTTATTAAAAACCCTTCCTACAAAGAAGTTTGTAACGGAAATACAGGACATGCAGAGGTTGTTCAAATTGTTTTTGATTCTACCCTTATTTCGGTGGCCACCATATTGGAAGCCTTTTTTACGGTGCATGATCCAACACAGTTGAATCGCCAAGGAAATGACATTGGAACACAGTATAGGTCAGCCATTTTTTATCATTCTGAATCTCAAAAAGATATTGCCGAAAAAGCGGTTAAAGCCGCTCAAGAGAGTGGCGAGTGGGACGGTACTATCGTCACGGAGGTTAAAGCTTTTGATGTTTTTTATCCAGCTGAAGATTATCATGATAATTACTACAACTTGAACAAGGATCAACCCTACTGCTCAATGGTAATTACACCCAAGATGAACAAGTTCAAGAAGAAGTTTCATCAGTTGATTCAAGAATAAATACCTTTCAGAATTTGGGAAAGTGGTCCAATAGAATTCCTTGGTTGATCGGCATCGTCTATTGGATGTTGATGATTATTAATGGTCGTTTTCATCAGTGGGATTTTCAGGTGTATTACGGAGCTGCTTCTGATTGGTTGTCTGGAGGTATTGTATATGGAAAGTCATACGGATTGCCAAGTGGATTTTATAAGTATTCTTTGACAGCTTTAATCCCGTTTGTTCCCTTTACTTTCTTGTCTTATTTCTGGGCTTCAACAGTGTACTATTTTATGTTGCTTGCCTTAATGGTGAAGTTTATTCAAAAATGGCCCAAGTGGTTGAAGAAGTCAGAGAGCCACTGGTCAATGACCGCTGTTTTCTGGATGACCTTAATATTTTTTGCAGATCATTTGGAAAGGGAGCTTTTTTTAGGCAACATCAATTTTTTATTGTTGGTGCTAATGATGTGGTTTTGGTATCAAATACAATTTTCAAAATGGAAATTGGCCGGTTGGATTTTGGCATTTGTTTGTCTGGTGAAGCCTCATTTTATGATCGCTTTACCCTTGATCGTTTTGCTCAGGCAATGGGATTTGTTCAAACACTTTGTCATCGCAGTTTGCGTTCTTTTTCTTTTACCCATGATTCTTTGTGGTCCTTTTGATTTTTGGGATTTGAATGGAGCTTGGTTCAGAACAATGGCTGAGCACAATGCCGCTCTTTATGAAAGCCCAAACACATTGTATGGGATTTTTCATCCCTTCATCAGTCAATGGATTGCTCAGCCAAAAATGGGATATGTGTTGGCCGTTTTGCTGTCAATAGGCTTAGTAATTTTGAGCTTATGGTATTTTTGGCAGAAATTGAGCAAAGCCAATCTGTCCATTCTTTTCTTCCTGGTTTTTGCATTGGTTCCTTCTTTGACCCACACAGACACAGAGCATTTTCTTTTTTCAATGCCCCTTTTTCTATTCGTTTTGTTATCTATCGAGAAAAGCGAAAAGGTTGCTCTGATTTATCTCACGTTGTTTCTAGCCATGATTCCATTCCTTCTCAATTCGCCAGATTTAATAGGGAAGAAGTGGTCCTTGCGCATGGATGAAGGTGGTTTGGGTTGGGCAAATTTCATGTTACTTGTTGTTTTTATCGTCAGGGTTATTCAGGGTATTCGAGAGAATAAGGCGTATATTCGTCTTGATTCATGAGAAGCTTGGTAGCAATATTTTTTTTGTTCTCATCTCCACTCTTTTGGTCTCAATCTGGTTTTGTAGAAAACAAAGGTCAATGGCCCAATGAAGTGCTTTTTGCAGTGGATATTCATGAAGGCAAATTGTTTATTCATAAGGATGGTTTTCGCATTCATCAATGGGATTTATCTGGTTGGCATCATGCATCAAATTATGCAATCGCAGATTTCAATGCCGTTCATACAATGGGGCATGTGTACGATGTGAAATGGCAAAACAATACAGGTAGTTCATTTTCTTTGGGAAATAAATTGTTTCAACAGACATTCAATTTTTTTCTTGGGAATGACCCATCGCAATGGGCCAGTACGTGCAGAAGTTTTAAGGAAATCATTCAATACGATGTTTACCCCGGTATTGATTTGGTTTGGAAATTGGACGCTAAAAAAGGGGTTAAGTATGAATGGCATATTCATGCCAATAGCAATGCTCATGCAATTGCTTGGAAGTATCTGGGAGTAGATGATGCCAAGGTCGTTGGGAATAAACTCCAATTGCGGAATTCGATGGGAAGCATGGAGGATGAAATTGGGTATTGTTTTATAAAACAAAATGGAAATTGGATAAATTGGGAACCTTCTATTGGATACCAAACCAATGGCAAAGGTGTTTTTACTTTTCTTTTTCATGAGCAGCCCCATCTAGATTGGATTATTGATCCTCAACTTGTTTTTTCAACTTTCAGCGGAAGCACATCGGATAATTTTGGATACACGGCTACCTATGATCAGCAGGGCTATTTATACAGCGGAAGCAGTGCATTTGGACAAGGTTATCCAACTACCTTGGGTGCTTATCAAACCAATTGGGCGGGTGGTGATGGCAGCGGATCTTTGGCAGGTACGGACATCGCTTTGACCAAATACAGCCTAGATGGTACGCAGCTTATTTGGTCAACATTCTTAGGTGGGGATCGCGATGAATTGCCTCATTCTTTAGTGGTGAACGAACAGAATGAATTGTTGTTTTATGGTTCAACAGGCTCTTACAACTTTCCAGTAACCCAGAATGCTTTTGATACTACTTTCAATGTTGGTGTGGCCTTTACTCCGCAGGGAATTGGTACAACATATGCATTTGGAAGTGATGTTATCTTGGGTCGACTTTCATCGGATGGATCTGCATTGTTGCAGTCTACTTATTTTGGTGGTACAGGTAATGATGGGGTCAACACCGCTGTTGGTTTAAAGTTCAACTATGCGGATGAATTTAGAGGTGAAATTGATATAGCTCCAAATGGTCAAGTGCTGATTGTAGGCACAACAAATAGTGCTGATTTTCCCACCACCATCAATGGAGGTGCTGGACTGCAAGATGCCTTTGTTACCGCATGGAGTTCCGATTTGAGTGTTATGTTGTGGTCAAGGAAATGGGGAGGGTCTGATGATGAATCAGGATGTTCTGTTGCTTTTGATGATAATGGAAATATTTGGGTTTGCGGGGGCACACAATCCGCTGATTTAACAGTCACGGGTAATGCCAATCAAACGCAATTTTCAGGTGGCTTGAGTGATGGTTGGTTACTAAAGCTCTCCCCAATTGGAGCCCAACTATCGGCCTCTTATTGGGGTAGTGCTGTGTATGATCAGTTGTATTTTATTGATACCGATGAACAAGGCTTTCCTTATGTTTATGGACAGTCATTGGCTGCAGGGTCAACCTGGGTGACCAATGCAGGTTGGAGTCAGCCCAACAGTGGTATGTATGTTGCCAAGTGGAGTGCTGATGTTTCTGGTGTTGAATGGTCCACCGTTTTTGGTTCAGGAAGTGGCGTTCCCAATCTCTCACCTGCTGCTTTTTTGGTGGATGTATGCGGACAAATTTATCTCTCCGGCTGGGGAGGAAGCGTTAACCAAAGTTCACAGGCCAATGTAGGCAATACGCTGGGTTTATGGATTTCAAATGATGCTTATCAATCCACCACCAACGGCAGCGATTTTTATCTTTTGGTGATGGATCAAAGTGCTGATTTTCCAGTTTATGGAACCTATTTCGGAGGAGGTGTTTCTGCAGAGCACGTGGATGGTGGCACCAGCAGGTTTGATAGAAAGGGTGTTATTTATCAGAGTGTCTGCGCAGGATGCGGGAGTCATGATGATTTTCCCATTTATCCATCCAATGCTTGGTCACCGATTAATGGCTCAAACAATTGCAATAATGGTGTTTTTAAGTTCGATTTTGAACTGCCATTGACCTACGTAAATGCTGTTTTTCCTGACGAAGTTTGTTTGGGCGAATCGATTCAATTTGTGGCAGAAACTCAACAAGTAAGCCAAGTTCAGTGGGTTCTGCAGCCAGGCGGTGAATTGCTTTCTAATTCCAACAATTTCAATTTTGTATTTCAAGACACCGGGATGTTTTTTGTTCAAGCAGTGGGGACAGATCCCATGACTTGCAATGGAATAGATTCCTCAGGTCATTGGATTCATGTTCGAGGTCCTCAGAATCAAAACTTAAATCTATTGTCATTGTGCTTCGGGGATACCGTGATGGTTGGGATTCAAAATCCTTTGCCCAATGCCACATACCAATGGATTTCAGGATTTGGTGTTTTAAACGATTCTGTTTACTGGTCTCCATACGCAGCCAATAATAGTGAGGAGTTGATTCTATTGCAGCAGGGTGATTTCTGTGTTGATACGATAAGACAGCAGGTTCAGGTGACTCAATTGGAGCTTGTATTGAGCGATGATGTTGCTTTGTGCAATCCGCAAATGGTTATGTTATTGGCTGATTACAGTCCATCAACTTCAATCATCCAATGGTCCACTGATTTTTCCATGAATAATGTTATTGGAAATACAACGCAGTTGAATTGGATGGCCGATTCAAATGT
>JBEISW010000153.1:0-5658 GCA_040375215.1 Crocinitomicaceae bacterium
ACCAAGTAAACATTACAACATGAAGAAATTTTTATTCGTTTTAAGTGCCATATTTATTGGCGGTTCCTCTTTTGGACAAAACAAACACATCATGAAGAAGGAGCACATGAGCCCCATGATGAGTCAGCGACAATCCTTTCAACCGACAACAGCTTCAGGCAACCGCGTTGTTGTCTTGCAAGAAAACTTTGAAGGGGTAATGGATGCATTGCCTGCGGCGATTCCCAATACATGGATGACCAACATGGTGACGGACAACACGGACATCACTGAGACTGCAGCATTTAAAATTTTTGATGCCGAAACGGCCAACACTGGCGGTTATTGGCCTGTTCCTGAAATCAGCATGGCCGATGCCAATAAGTTTGCGGCAGCCAATGATGATCCAGAACCATGTGACTGTGACTTGACCGCGGCATGGTTAGAGACACCAATCTTGGACTTTACAGGATTGACCAACATTGCCTTGGACTTTGATATTTTTCACGATCAAAACTTTGGTGGAGGCGATGCTGAGGTTGCGGTTTCAACAGATGGCGGAGTTACATTCAGTGTTGTGCCAGTTGTATTAAACGACACCACTACAACATTGAATGTAGATGAGCAATTTTGGCAAAGCGTCATCATTCCATTGTTCCAGTTTGACAACACGAGCAACATTCAGATTCGTTTTCAGTGGTCTGATAATGGAGAATGGGCTTCTGGTTATGCTGTTGACAACATTGTTGTTCAAGAAATGATGGCCAATGATTTGGTAGCGAATAAAGTGGTTTTTGGCAATTGGGACAACCCAACTGTTGAAGGTGGTTTGTTGGACTATAAGCAAATTCCATTGAACCAAGTAAGTCCCATTCAAGTGACAGCAGTCATCGGTAATGGCGGCGTTAATGAGGCCCAAGCCGTTAATGTATTGTGTTCTGTGACTCAAAACTTGGTATTGGCTGAATACTTTGGAAGTTCCAGCAGCACTATACTTCCATCTTTGGGTAAAGATACTTTGGTGGCCGTTTCAACCTTTACACCAACAGAATTGGGAGACATCATGATCACAGCCACCCCAATCTCTGATTCATTGGTGGATGAAAATCCGGCGAATGATATGGCCGTGAACAATATGGAAATTACCGAATTCGTTTATGGAAGAGACAATGGCGTTTGTCAATTGTTCTATGGCAACAGCACCAACTACGAGTTTGCCAATTTGTACGATATTCAAACCGAAGATCAGTTTGGAGCCATTGAAGTTGCCTTGCGCTTTGCTGCGGGAGGCGAGGGAAGTTTAATCAAGGGGTTAATATACGAGTTTCAAGGTGTAGATGCTGCAGGTGCTCCAGTATTGGTTGATACAGGATTTGAGACCATTGAATATGCTGTCACTACTGAAGATGACAACATTGCGGGTGAAAGTAAAATCATCACCTTACCCATCCTAGCAACTGGAGGCGCAACATTAGAAGCCGGAAAAACATATTTGGTTTCCGTACTTTCTACTGCGGAGACAGACATTGCAGTATCCGGATTCAATACATGGCCTGGATCATGGTTTCACGACGGAACATCTTGGGGATGGACATACGGTATTCCTATGGTTCGTTTGAACTCAGATGAGAGTTTGGCTGTAGGTGTAATGGAAAATGAAGGCATGAACATTGCACAAATGCAGGTAGTCCCTAATCCGGCTATGGATCACTCACAAATTCAAATCCAATCGAACATCGGAGGAATGGCAGCCATTCAAATCAGCAATGCTTTGGGACAAAAAATAATGATCAACGATTATTTGGCGATTTCTAAAGGACAAACTTTGGTATCCCTTCCACAGGGCTTGAGCAACGGTATTTATCACGTATCGATGAACTTTAACGGAAAACAGTTCACATCAACCTTTGTGAAATAAGCAGAATTTTGAATAAAAGAAAAGGGTTGTGTTTAAACACAACCCTTTTTTTATTCAACCAATCTATTTTTCCATTGCCAGGGTTTGAATATCACTTGGTGTCTTTTCCAAAACAACAATACCAGGTACAAACCTACGGGAGAACCAACAGCTAGAAAGCTGAGGTAGATAAAACTCAAACGGACATTTTTGACCCTCACCCCCATTTTATGGGCGATGGAGGCACAAACCCCAAAGGCATATTTCTCGAAATAAGATGAAATTTTCTGCAACATGAGATTCAATTTGCTCAAAGATGCAACAACTATTTTTTAAAAGCAAGTTCCCAGATGGGAATGGTATTCATAAAAACACCTTCTTGAGCGGGTTTGCTCAAGTTTATTTTTGACTTGTAGGGTAACTTTTGACCAAAGCAGTAGTGGTATTCCCAATAAGACATTCCTTGAATTTGGCCCAACAATTCCTTAAAAACATGAGGTTGATTCAGCAGCACAGCGTAACCCTTGCCGTTCATCAGAAGATGCAAGTGAATCAATTGTGAAACCTTAAGCCATTGCCTAGAAGGAATATTGACCTTGTTGTTCCATGGTAAAGGGCGCAAGACTGCAGGGGAGAATTTGCGGAAAGTACTTTTCCAAGATTCGTAAAATGGTAAATCAAGGTTCTCATTCAATTGTCCTGCGCAACCATGAAATAGAATTGCAAGATCTTTTGCGTCGAGGTTTTGCTCATTGATGAATGGTAGGAGTTGAATGGCGAGCTTCTCCATTGCATCTCCTTGCACATGTCTACCCAAGGCCCTTGCCAGGTGAATGAAAGCTGCATTTTCACATCCATAAACATCTGCCCAATTGAGCAAACGACGGCACTTATAATCTTGATCAAATGTATGAGGATTCCGGACGTTGATAGACACTAACGGAAAACAGGACCAATCATCCGGCGCTTGAATGTGTAGCATGTTATCGTTGACGATGGTATTACATTCTGCCACAAAATGAATGGATACATGATCAAAGGCGGGATCATGATCGTGACCATGAGCAAACCAATCCGATGAGCGAAGATGAATCTCAACATCGCCATTTTCAATTATACCATCAACAGCATATTGAACCATTTTAAAATCTGGACCAGAGTAAATGTTCCATGTTCCTGCATTCAAGAAATCAATTCTTTTCCCACAAAGCGTCATGAATGACATTTGGGTAGCGTATTGAAAAAAGAAAAGTTGAAGATTGATTTCCATGTTGGTGGCATAAATTTCCTATTTTAACGCATTATTTATTCCTATAATTTATGCGTAAAGGTTATTCGTTTTTTGTTGTATGGAGCATTTGTATGTTTTTACAATTCACACATTCCAACCCATCTTGGGGTCAAGCTGGAGATACCACGATTGTTCAAACTTTCACATTTGATGCCCAGAACAATCCACAAACGGCTTATGACAGCCCTGGAAGAAGATGGTTTGACTTCCCCGCTTCCAACAATGGAAAAACCTATCAAAAGATCTTGATGCTTCATACCTTGAAATGTTTTTCTGAGGGCACCGCAGGAGGATTGGGCTATCCCTGTGGAGAATGGGATTACCTCACCTACAATTACTTGTTTGAGAATACAGGGAATTTGGACTCCAACCTTTTGTCTCATCCTCATTATCTCTTGAATAATCAAAATTTTGTAACCACGGAATTTCAGTCTTTACCCACCTACTCCTATGTCCCCTATTCTGCCATCAGTAGTTACAATGAAAATTTGTTGAACTTTAACACAACTACTCTCAGTGAAAATGTAAGTTCTGCATTGAGTGCACTTGGAAATGGAAGGAGACAATTGAGTCAATTCATCATACCTGCTTCTCAACTCTCCAATGCCGGATTAGCAGCAGGATTTCTTCAAGGTATGTCCTGGTCACAAGACTATTCGGAAAAAATGTTGTTTGAGGCATCTATCTCTATGGGTGCTTCAAACTCCACTCAACTGAATGGCAATTACAATGGGTTAATGACAGAAGTATATCACAACAATTTGGATTTGAGTGCTGGTAGTCAAATCGACTTGGTATTCAATACACCCTATTATTGGGATGGTTTTTCTAATCTTGTTGTATCCCTTTACCACACATACGCTTCCAATTCGACAATAGGAATTGGTGCAATTGTGAACAACACGATTGAAGGACAAACCTCCATTAATGATCATTTCTTGCGATTGAATGGTGATGATAAGATTGAAATACCTTCGGCGGCTTTCTCCGATTTGAGCGATCAGGTGACCATCTCATTTTGGTTGCGCGGTAATGCTGATGTTCAGCCTGAAAATGGAACTTGCTTTGAGGCGAAAAACGCCAATAATGAAAGGATCTTGAACACACACATCCCCTGGAGTAATTCCCGCGTCTATTGGGATGCTGGTTTTTCAGGAAGCTATGATAGAATTGACAAAGCAGCCAACCCAGCGGATTATGAGGGTATTTGGAACCACTGGAGTTTTGTCAAAAACAACAACACGGGTGAAATGAAAATTTACTTGAATGGCGTTCTTTGGCATTCAGGAACCAATCTCACCAAAAGCATGGCCGACATAGTGCAGTTCAGTATTGGATCTGCTTGTACATGGAGCAATTACTACCGCGGAGACATGGATGACTTCCAAATCTTTGGGGCTGCGCTTGATGGTGCAACCATACAAAGTTGGATGAACCAAAAGGTTAGCATGGATCACCCCAATTACAATGACCTATTGGTCTATTATGATTTTGACCATTACGGAAATACTGTTATGGATCAGTCACCCAATGGGCATGATGGCTTGATCCAAGGCAATCCAGAATTTGTATTGTTTGACAAATCAGAAATTTTCAAAAACTTTGAAAACATTCTTTTTCCTGCACTTACTTTTTATTCTGGAATCGGAAATGCCGTGAATGACACCACAGAACAATACATCCCCTATGAACAATCCCCTGACTATCTGACCAGCTTTGTTATCAATGACCATGCAGTTCAAATAGAGGGTTCCACGGCGTTGTACACACAGCCCTACTCTTACTATTTCGATATGAACGGCAACATTATTGACTCATTGGCCAATACATTAACAGCCTTCAACAATGACACCTTGTGGTATTATAGTGCACCTGCTGAAATCATCAATCGATATGAAGTGGGAAGATACATTACCCCGTACGGAATTAACTTGGATTTAGAAGATGGTTGGACATGGATTTTTGATGTTACAGATTTTGCCCCATTGTTGCGCGACTCTGTTCAATTGGAAGCAGGAAATTGGCAGGAACTTTTGGACTTGAAATTCTTGTTCATTGAAGGTCCAGAAGCCAGGACAGTGAAGCGAATTGAAAATGTATGGCAAGGCAATTGGGGATTGAGCAATTTTGACAACTATGTTACAACGAAAAACATTTCACTGAACCCAGATGAGAGCGCTGTAAAATTGAGAACGACATTGACTGGACATGGCTTTGGCAATGACGCCAACAATTGCGGTGAGTTTTGTTACAACACCCATTCACTAAAAATCAATGGTCAAGAAACGTTCAATTGGCAAATCATGGAAGAGTGTGATCAAAATCCGTTGTATCCTCAAGGCGGAACTTGGATTTACGCACGTGCGGGATGGTGCCCTGGAAAGGAGGGCACTACAAATGAATTTGAACTCACACCCTTTCTTCAGAATGGTCAGGCCAACGTAGATTACGAGATTACTTATGATCCCTACGGCAATTATGTAACAGAAAG